>JAICXU010000164.1 GCA_025934595.1 Polyangiaceae bacterium
GTCGCTCACGATCTTCGCGTCCTCACCGCCGCGCTGAAGCTCGTCACCGACCTCGAACGGATCGGCGATGAGGCGGTGAACATCGCCGAGCGCGCCGAGGAGCGTGCGGGTTGGGGCGAGACGGTGGGAGCTGTCGAGCTCGCTCGCGCCGATCTGCGCGCGATGAGCGAGAACGCGCAGCAGATGCTCCGCGACGCTCTCGACGCGTTCGTCGACGGCGAGGTGGCACGTGCAGAACGCGTGCGTCGCGGAGACGACGCGGTCGATGCGTTGTACGGCAAGACGCTCGTCGCGATGACCGAATACATGTCGACCCACCCCGGCGAGATCCCCGCCGCCATCGGCGTCATCAAGGTCGCGAAATACATCGAGCGCGTCGCCGATCACGCCACGAACGTCGCCGAAGAAGTGATCTTCATGGTGCAAGGCGAGGACGTCCGTCACTCGCTGTCCGACGTGCCGCCGGCGACCACGGCGAAGCCGCAGAATTGAGCTCGTCGAGCTCACCTCGCTGCGATTGATGCGCGAGAAAGGGATCCTCTCGCAAGCGGAGTACGACAACGCCGTTCTCCGCGTTCTACGTATTCTGATCGCGGACCGTCGAATTCCGCCAGATTCAGCGGCTTTTTGCGTGCGTGCACCATTCATCTCGCGTGAACGCCACGCATTTGTCACATTCGTCACGTACCTAAAAGCGCATGGCACGCACCCTGGTCGTCGAAGACGAAATCGATCTCCAAGAAATCCTCGAATACAACCTGACGCAGGCCGGTCATCAGGTGCACGTCGTCGCCAATGGCACCGAAGCCCTGCGCGTGGCTCGTGAAGAGAGACCCGACGTGATCCTGCTCGACCTCATGTTGCCGGACATCACCGGCACCGAGGTGTGCAGGGAGCTGAAGAAGGATCCGCGCACCCAAGGCATTCACGTCGTCATGGTGACGGCCAAAGGCGAGGAGATTGATCGCGTCGTCGGATTCGAGATCGGCGCGGACGACTACATCGTCAAACCGTTCAGCGTGCGTGAGCTCATCTTGCGCGTACAAGCGGTGCTTCGGCGCAGACCCGCGGAACCCGGGCTCGCGCGTATCATGCGCTTCGGCCCGCTCAAGGTCGATCGCGAGGCGCATCGCACGTGGATCGAAGACGCCGAGGTCGATCTCACCGCGCTCGAGTTTCGCCTTCTCACGACCCTCGAGGCCCGCCGCAATCGCGTGCAGACGCGCGAGCGTCTCCTCTCCGACGTATGGGGCATCGACGCCGACGTCACCACGCGCACGGTGGACACGCACGTGAAGCGTCTCCGGGAGAAGCTCGGAGCAGCAGCGAAATACATCGAGACCGTACGAGGCGTCGGCTACCGATTCTCGGAGGCACCGGACGAGAAGACGGTGTGAAGCTCGGCCTTCGTCTCAAGCTGTTCGCGCTTCTCGTCGGCCTGGTCGTCCTTTCGTTCGCGGTCGCCGACGCGTATCTGACGCGCGCGCTCGAGCGAGAAAAGATCGACGCCATTCGTGATGATCTCTTCGTTCGCGCGGCGCTCGTCGCCGACGTGGCGGCGCGCTCGCCGAGTGTGCTCGATGATCGCAAGAATTGGGACGAGGTGGCGGACCGCCTCGGAAAAGCAGCGGATGCTCGCGTGACGATCGTCGCGTCCGATGGCACCGTCCTCGGCGACTCGGAGCTCACGCCGGAGAATCTCGCGAGCCTCGAGAACCACGGAACGCGCCCAGAGATCGTGGAGGCGCAGCAACATGGCCGCGGATCCAGCGTTCGCCTGAGCGCGACACTCGACCAAAGGATGATGTACGTCGCGGTTGCGATCGGCGACGCGACGCCGCATCCGGTCGTGCGCCTCGCCACTCCGCTGCGCGACGTCGACGACGCCGTGGCGAAGCTTCGCCAGCTCATTTGGATCGCGTCGCTCGCGGCGC
Organism: Polyangiaceae bacterium; assembly: GCA_025934595.1. Taxonomy (GTDB): domain Bacteria; phylum Myxococcota_A; class Polyangia; order Polyangiales; family Polyangiaceae; genus JAICXU01. The sequence continues at coordinate 1,935 of JAICXU010000164.1, forward strand.
TGGGACTTGCCATCGTGGCGTCCAGCATCGCCGCACAGACCACGACGCGCGACGTGCGATCGCTCACGGCAACCGCTCGCAAGATGGCAGCGGGAGATCTCGACGCGCGCGCGCGAAGCACCGCCAGCGACGAGCTCGGACAGCTGGCGCGCGCGCTCGACGGCTTGGCGACGAGCCTTTCGACGACGCTGAACGACTTGCGTGACGAGCGCGATTTGCAGCGCGCGATCTTGGACGGCATGAGCGAAGGCGTGCTCGTGCTCGACGGCGAAGGGCGCGTCGTGATGATGAACGTCGCGCTCCGCGGAATGTTGCTCGTCGGAAGCGACGTGAAGGGCAAGCTGCTCGTCGAGGCGGTTCGTCATTCCGAGCTTCACGACTTCGCGAAGCGAGCTCGAGAAGAGCGCGGGAGGCTGACGACAGAGCTCGATTTACCCGGTCTGCAACCTCGTCGGCTCCTCGTGAAGACGACGCCCATCGCCGATGAAGGTGAAGATGTGCTCGCCGTCTTCGTCGACGTGACCGATCTTCGTCGACTCGAGTCCTTGCGTCGAGATTTCGTAGCGAACGTCTCGCACGAGCTGCGCACGCCTGTCACCGCCGTTCGATCGGCAGCGGAGACGCTTCGCTCCGCGCTGCTCGAGGACCCCGCCCGCGCGGGTCGATTCGTCGACATCATCGATCGCAACGCGCAGAGGCTGCACGCGCTCATCGAAGATTTGCTCGAGCTGTCGCGCCTCGAGTCGAATCAATTCAAGCTGAAAAAAGAGAACGTCGACATCCTGGCGACCGCGAGGCTCGTCGCGTCGCTTTTTCGCGAACGTGCCGAGACGAAGAAGGTGAAGCTCGTCGTGAAAAGCGAGCGCTCTCCGCTCACGCTGCGGACCGACCAGCGCGGGCTCGAACAAGTGCTCACCAACCTCGTCGACAACGCGATCAAATATTGCCCCGAAGGATCGGCGATCACGATCGCGGCGTCCGAGGACTCAGGCTCGGTGCACGTGGCGGTGAGCGACGACGGACCGGGGATCGATCGAAAGCATCTGCCGCGCCTCTTCGAGCGATTTTATCGTGTCGACGCCGGACGATCACGTGACGTGGGTGGAACCGGTCTCGGTCTTTCGATCGTGAAGCATCTCGCCGAGGCGATGGGTGGCGAGGTGGCCGTGGAGAGCATCGTCGGAAGCGGATCGAAGTTCGTGCTCACGCTGCCGCGGCAAAGGGAGGCATGACCGTGCCTTCCATCGCATGTGACGATCGGTGCGCCGGCCGACCACGCCGCCATCATCTACGTCGTTTGCGTCGCAACCCGAGGCCGCCATTAATTGGTTCGCATCGCGACCTTCTTCTCGTAACGTGGGCCGGATCGGGGGTACGCCGTGCGACGAGGATGGCTTGCGAGCAGTTTCATTTTGGCGGCGGCGTTGGCAGGTGGGTGCAGCTCGAGCTCGGATTCGTCTGCGCCGGACGTCAAGCAGCTGCTGATGATCAACCGCGGCGCGTTCCTCTTGAACGACGTCATCGATTGCGGCGGATGCCACACCGCGGATCCCTCGAAGCCATTTGCCGGTGGCGTGAAGTTCCCCATCGACGACGCCGGGCACTTCGTCACGTCGCGAAATCTCACGAGCGACCCTGCGACGGGATTGACGCTCACCGAAGATCAGTTCGTCGAGGTGATGCAAACGGGGCGCGACTTCTCGAATCCGGGGCAAGTGCTTCTCGTCATGCCGTGGCCGAACTTTCGGTGGATGACGACCGACGATCTCAAATCGATCTACGCCTTCCTGAAGGTGCTCCCCGCGCAATCGAACGTGATCGCCGCCGACGACAAAGGTCCGGCGGCGGCGCAAGGGCCCGTCCCCTTGCCTTCGCAATACGACGAGGGTGAGGAGACGCGTTCGCTTCCACCGGCGACCGCGACCGACCCGATCGCGCCGCCCGGCGCATCGAACGCGGTGCCCGATCCGGGTCACGCGTTGCTCGGCGCCGCGATCATGCCGCTCGCGTATTCGAAGATGCCGAGCTTTTCGAAGCGCTCCGCCGAAGAGCAAGAATCGTTCGGTCGTGGATCGTACTTGGTGAACGCTGCGCTCTGCGGCGACTGCCACACGAACGTCGGCGGTCAGCCGCGCGATCTCACACCCGGTCCGGACTTCTTGAAGATCCCCGCCGACGCGTATCTCACGGGTGGCACGCCGTACACGGTGCCTCCTGCGCTCAACACACCTCTCATGGTGACGCGATCGATGAGCCAAAATCTCATCGGCACGAGCGGCTACTTCAACAAAGACGACACGACGTATCTCGCGTTCGCAACGCTCATCGGAACACTCTCGCACGCCGACGACACTCCACCGCTCTCGATCGGCTGGCCCATGCCCGCAGGCCACTTCCGAAATCTTCCCGACCAGGATCTCATGGACATCTACACGTACATGAAGATCCTCGCGGAGGACTACGACCACACTGGGCAGGTCGACAAGCTGACGCAAGATCCCGCGCGCTACTGCACGAGCAACGCGGACTGCCAACCCGATCAAACTTGCTTCGTCGACACGAGCTCCGACAAGTCCGTGAACAACCAATGTCTCTCGACGACGTGCACCGCCGACGTCGATTGCGGCGCGTGTCAGAAGTGCACGAACGGCGCATGCCAAGCGCCGTCGAGCACCGACGCATGCCTCACGACGGGACTCTGAGGACGCGTTCCGACACGGGCAGGACGCCTCGCTCTTGGGCAACACGTCACACGGCGAAGCGGTAGGAATTTAGAGTAGGCAGAATTTCATGGCTCGCTTCGCGATCTCGATGGACACGTTGTAAAGGCGTGTAAGCATCGCGGCGCCGATGGTGCTTCGCGTTGCTACGCCCACCGCCACGACCGCGACGCCTGGAGGTCGCTCGATCGCGATCGCCAGAATCCGCGCGCTTCGAGAGCACATCGCGATCTCGCGCGCCGACGCGATCTTGATCACCCTTGCCTTGCTCTTCGGCGTGGCGTCGCTCGCATTTCCGTTCGCGCACGATCAAGGCGTTCACTACTACGTGGGCCGCGAATGGCTCCAGCACGGCGCGTTGCCGTATCGCGACACGTTCGATTACAAGACGCCCGGCATCTATCTCCTCTACGTCGCGCTCATCGCCGTTTTCGGCGAGGGTATGTGGCCCATCCGGCTCGCCGAGCTCGCGTGCATCGTTTGGCTAGGATGGCTCTGCGCGCGCATCGTCGACGAAAAGCCGCGGAGCGGAAGGATCGGCCTATCGATCTTCCTCGCGAGCTTCGCCTACTATGGGTTCTTCAACTATTGGGACACGGCGCAGTGTGAGCTCTCGTGTCTAACACTTTCATTCGGCGCCATCTTCGTGGCGCTCCGTCGCGAGCCCGATCCGATGGCATGGTCGACGAGCGGGCTCCTCGCCGGAGCCTCGCTCCTCATGAAGCCGTCGGCATTGGGGTTCGTCGCAATTGCTGCGTGCATCGTGCTCGCGCGGTCGCGCGGTCGTCGCCTTGGAGCAGTCGCCTCGTTCGGCGTGGCGACTCTCGCGCTCCCCGCCATCGTCTTTGTCTACTTCGTCGCGAAAGGCGGCGCGCATGCGGTCGTCGAGATCATCGCTGCCGACCGCGCGTACATCGAAGAGACGCGATGGGTGCATTCCGCGCACGACCTGTGGCTGATCTCGCTCGCGACGTTCACGTCCTTCAATCCCTTCTCTACTCTGCTGCTCGGCGCGTCGATGGAACGCATCGTACGTGCCGGCAACGCGCGGTCGCTCGCGCCGCTACGGCGCTTGGCATTGCCTGCAGCGACCTTCGCCGCGGCGTACGCCGGCGTGGCCGCACAGCTCAAGTTCTATCGCTATCATTCGGTGCTCTTCGTCGGACCGGCCGTGCTCCTCACGCTCGTCTTCGCGCGCGATCTCTTGGCGAGCTGGCGCGTCACGTCCGCGAAAGGCACGGCGATGCTCTCGCTGCTCACGCTCGTCTTGTTTCCGCTCGCCGGCTCGAACGCGAGCAACTGGTTCGATGAAACCGCCGCTGTGATCGGACGCGTCGACGGCGCGCTCAGCCGCGAGGATTTCGATCGCCGCTTCTTCGCACCGAAGCTCTATTACGATTTCGCGGACAGCGAAGCGTGCGCGCTCTGGCTTCGCGATCACACGAGCGCCAACGATACGATCGACGTGCGCGGATTCGAGCCGGAGATCTACGCGCTCGCGCAGCGACGCTTTGCCGGTCGCTTCTTCTGGACGATTCCGCTCACCGATCCGCAGCGCACGTTCAAACGAGACGAGTGGCTCGCCGAAGATCTCGCGACGTTGAAAGCGAGCCCGCCGCGCTACGTCGTGGTTCTCGTCGATGCGCACGCGGCACCGGAAGGCGCGCAGTACTTCCTACCGCTCGGTTACCGCCAAACCATCGTGTTCGGTCGGCTCGCGGTGCTCGCGAGGCCGTGACCTCATTCGCAGGGCCGGCCTACCGAAATGTGGGGAGGCATCTTCTTCGACACGGGCCGAGCGAACCGATAGACTGTGAGGTTGCTTCCATTCGCGCCCGCGAGGCGCCGAGGAGAGTCATGCGCAAACGCCCCTTGTCCATCGGTAAGTCGGTCATCGGTTTCGGCACGGTCGCCATCCTACTGATCGTCTACGGCTGCGGAGGCAGCGACGACGCGTCCACGTTCGGAGGAAACAACAACGGCGACGGCGGCGTGGGAAGTGGAGACGGCGCATTCGGAGGCGATTCCGGTTTCAACACCGGCGACGGCGGCGGCGCGGGCTCCGGCGCTCCGACGACGTGCATCGTCGGCACGCAAGGTTGTCTCTGCGATTCGACGGGAGCTTGCGCGCCCGGCCTCACGTGCACGCCGCAAACGGCGCCGGTGCCGAGCCTTTGTTGCAATGGAACCGATTGCTCCTCGACCGGCGGCACGGTCGGAAAGAGCTGCAGCGGCGTCTCCGGCGCTCCGTCGTGTACGCCGGGCGTCACGGTCCCGGCCGCGTCCGCTCCGAATGACAACTGCGGATA
>JAICXU010000158.1 GCA_025934595.1 Polyangiaceae bacterium
AGCCCGAGATTTGCGCGATTTGTGATAGCTTCGCAAGCCACAATGCCGTTTTTGGCCGCCCCCTTCGACGCGAAGAATCGGCGTACGCTGTATCCGCCGATCGAGCCCCATAAAACCGGTCGCTTGAAGGTCTCCGACATCCACGACCTCTATTGGGAAGAGTCGGGAAATCCGAACGGCAAGCCCGTGGTTTTTCTGCACGGCGGGCCCGGCGGCGGCACCGATCCGAAGCAGCGGCGCTTCTTCGATCCGTCGAAGTATCGCATCGTCCTCTTCGATCAACGCGGCTGCGGAAAATCCACGCCGCATGCGTCGCTCGAAGAGAACACGACGTGGCATCTCGTCTCCGACATCGAGGCGGTGCGCGAGCACCTCGGAATCGAGAGGTGGCAAGTGTTCGGCGGCTCGTGGGGATCCACTCTCGCGCTCGCTTACGCGGAGAAACATCCCGACCGCGTCACCGAGCTCGTGCTCCGCGGCATTTTTCTTCTGCGCCAAGCCGAGATCGACTGGTTCTATCAGTGGGGCGCGCATCAACTTTTCGCCGACGCGTGGGAAGATTACTGCGCGCCGATTCCCGAGCACGAACGCAACGATTTTTTGGGTGCATACTACAAGCGTCTCACGAGTGACGACGAGAAGACGCGTCTCGCCGCCGCGAAGGCCTGGAGCATTTGGGAAGGGCGAACGAGCTGCCTCTTCGCGAACGAGGAATTGATCCAACGTTCCTCCGGCGACGAGTTCGCGCTCGCGTTCGCGCGCATCGAATGCCACTACTTCAAGCACCGGGGGTTCTTCGGCGACGACGCCGAGCTCCTCGACGGAGTCTCCAAAATCCGCCACATCCCGGCCGTCGTCGTGCAAGGTCGCTACGACGTCGTGTGCCCGATGGAAAGCGCGTGGGCGCTTTATCGCGCGTGGCCGGAGTGCGATCTCCGCATCGTGAGCGACGCCGGACACTCCGCATTCGAGCCCGGAAATGTGCACGAGCTCGTCCTCGCGACCGACAAATTCGTCGACGACGGTGACGTCACCGCGCGCTTCGCACGGTAGGACGACGAGAGCGCATGGAGCCCGCGCGCTCGTCTCCGAAGGAAGTCGTCCTGCGGGACGGCACCAAAGTCAGCCTTCGCGAGATTCGTCCGGAAGACGGGCCGGGGCTGCGCGAGTCGTTTTCGAAGCTGTCGGCGACGAGCCGCCATCGCCGCTTTTTTTCCGGCGTCTCCGAGCTCACGGACGACATGGTCCACTACCTCACGCACGTCGACGGCAAAAATCACGTCGCCATCATCGCGACGATGGAGTCGCTCGATTTGAAAGACGAGCGCGGCGTCGGCGTCGCGCGGTTCATTCGCTTGAAAGATCACCCGACGACGGCCGAGACCGCCGTCACCGTGATCGACGACCTGCAAAATCGCGGTCTCGGCAGCGTGCTGCTCCGCGAGCTCTCGGAGCGCGCGATCGCGTGCGGCATCGAAAAATTTCGCGCCGAGGTCTTGGCCACCAACACGCCGATGAAACATTTGCTCGAGGAGGTCGGCGCCGAGCTCGTGGAAGAAGTCGACGGCAGCCTCGTTTACGACGTCCGCATTTCGACCGACCACGACTCGGCGCTCGATCGGCTTTTCCGTGCCGCCGCGTCGCAGCTCACCGTGTTCATTCGAAATCTCAGACCACCGGAAAAATAAGCCATTTCGTGCGATAGTTCGTGGCGCGCATGAGCGACTTCGATTTCGACTTCGTGATCGTCGGCTCCGGATTCGGCGGCAGCGTGTCCGCGCTGCGGCTCGCGGAAAAAGGATATTCGGTCGCCGTGCTCGAGCAGGGCAAGCGGTGGATGAAGGACGACTTCGCGAAGACGAGCTGGGACGTTCGAAAATTCTTCTGGAAGCCGAGCCTCGGCCTCACCGGCATCTTGCAAATGACGATGATGCGCGACGTCTTCTTCTTGCACGGCGCAGGCGTCGGCGGCGGGAGCCTCGTCTACGCGAATACGCTCCTCACTCCGCTCGAGGAATCTTTCGACGACCCGCGCTGGGTGAGCATCGATTGGCAAAAAGAGCTCGAGCCGCACTACGCGATGGCGAAAAAAATGCTCGGCGCGGTCACGAGCCCGTTCATCGTCGAGACCGACGAGATCTTGCGCGAGGTCGCCACCGACATGGGTCGCGGCGACACGTTTCATCCTCACACCGTCGGCGTGTTTTTCGGAGAGCCCGGAAAGACGGTGCCGGATCCCTACTTCGACGGTGAAGGTCCCGAGCGCGCGGGATGCATTCGCTGCGGCGCGTGCATGGTCGGCTGTCGTCACAACGCGAAAAATACGCTCGATCGAAATTATTTGTATCTTGCAGAGAAGCGCGGAACCCGCATTTTTCCCGAGTCACGCGTGATCGACATCCTGCCCATCTCCGCTGCGGGCGAAGAGCCAGACGGCAGCCACGGCTACGAGATCACCGTCGAGAACTCGCTCGGTTGGTTCGGCTCTCGGCGAAGAATCAAGACGCGCGGAGTCGTCGTTTCGGGCGGCTCGTTCGGCACCGTCGATCTCTTGATGCGATGCAAAGCGAGCGGCTCGCTCCGCCGCATCTCCGACCGCCTCGGCGACTTCGTGCGTACGAACAGCGAAGCGCTCCTCGCGGTTCGCTCGCGTCGTGACGACGTCGATTTTTCGAAAGGCATCGCGATCACGAGCGGGGCCATGGTCGACGAGCGCACGCACATCGAGATCGTGCGCTACCCCGAAGGCAGCGATTCGATGTCGCTCCTCACGACGCTCCTCACCGACGACGGCTCCGGCATCCCGCGATGGGTGCGATGGCTCGGCAACATCCTCCGGCATCCGATCGATTTCTTGCGCGTCACGAATCCGGTCGGCTGGGCAAAGCGCACCGCGATCTTGCTCGTCATGCAACCCGTCGACAGCTTTCTTCGCTACAAGCTGCGGCGGCCTTGGTATTGGCCGTTCGAAAAGAAGCTCGACACCGAGCTCGTCGGAAATCAAAAGGTGCCGGTCTACATTCCGATCGCGAACGAAATCGCGCGGAAAATGGCTCAAAAAATGGACGGCGTGCCACAGAGCGGTCTCATCGAGGTGCTCACGGGCAAAGCCTCCACCGCGCACATCTTGGGCGGCTGCCCGATCGGCATCGACGCGAACGACGGCGCGGTCGACATCGACAGCAAGCTTTTCGGTTATCGGAACTTCTACGTCGTCGACGGATCGATCATCCCGGCGAACCTCGGCGTGAACCCGAGCCTCACGATCACGGCGATGGCCGAGCGCGCGATGTCGCGTGTGCCGAAAAAAGAGACGTAGCCAGGTCGATTTTCGATCAGGGCGACAGGATCTTCGCTGCGCACTTCGTCGAGGCAGCGACGGTGATCGTGGTCGCGGCGAGGTCGTGCGTGTCGAGCGTGAACGCGCCCGAGAGGTAGGTCTGGCTGCCGCCGGCGATGGCGTTGACTTGCCGATCGAGCGAGATCGGATCGGCTGCGACTTGCGCGAGCGTCGTGTTGTCGGTGCCGACGAGCTGTCCGCAGGATCGCGGCGCGGTTCGCCACGAGGCGTCGATGCGAAATGCGTCGGGCGTGATCGTGGCTTTGCCCCAAATCTCGCCGCGCAGCGAGCCGAACAAGATCACGCCGCTGTTGATGACGACGGGCGTCGACGGATCGCCGGAAATTCCCGCCTGAAAACGAATGTCGACGGGCGCCTGCGCGTCATGCAGCCGCACTCCGTAAAGGCCCATGGATAGATCTGCGTCGACCTTGGTGAGACCCGGCCGCGTGTAGTGCAGTGACGCTTCGAGCTGCATCGCTTCGTCCGGCTTCAGCCCGAACAGGCTTCCGGGAAGCCCCAACGCATCGAGGGTGGAGCGCGTGACTTTGCCGTCGATCTGCACCCCTGCATTCGCTTGATCCGAATAATGCAGCTCGGTCGATCCCGGCGAGCTCTGATGCACGGAGATGTCGGCGCGCGTGGCGAAGGGGCCAACCGAGAGCTTCGCGTCGTACGGGCCGATCGTCCCCACCGCCGAGCTCGCCGTGAAGTGTGGCGACGTGAACGAGAGGTCCTCGCCGAGCGAGTGACCTTCTACCTCGTCGATCTTTCCGCTGACGTCCTCGGCCTCGATCTTCGTATTCGCGCCGGCGATCCCACCCCACGTGAAATGGCCTTTTTCCACGACGATCGTGCGGATCGCTTCTCGGCTCGTGTCGTCGCCTTCGCGCAGCGGATGCACGGTGAGAAAGCGATCGAGCGCCTCACGCATCGTGCCGTACGGCCCGTTCACCGTGGCGTCGACGCCGGTTGCCGTCATCGTCGGCGGCGCGCCGTCGCGAATGTTGAAGTCGACCTCGGCTGCGCGCACGAAGACGTCGGGCAAATCCGAGGCGGTGGCGTTGACGCCGAAGAAGCGGATCAAATGCGGGCTGACATCCACGCGATCGACCTTGAGCGCGATGCCGCGCTTTTGCGCAGCGCTCACGTAGACTTGCTCCACCACCGTCGGAAGCGCGAAGTACGCTCCCACGGCCGCGAGCGCGAGCAAAAGCACGAGCACGCCGAAATTCGAATGCCCGGGTTTCTTGTTGCCCTGGTAGTCGGTCTGGAGATCGACCGGCTTCTGCATCGGAGGAATTTCCGGCAGCGAAAACTGATCGAGCCGTGGCGCCGCGAGCTCGACGGGTGCGTTCGGAATTTCGTCGTGGATGTTTCCGCCGGTGATCGACGTGATGCGCGCCGGCCGCTGGGCCGCTTGCGGCGCTGACCTCGGCCCTGACCGCGGAGCAGAGGACGGCGAGCTCTCGCGACCGGAAGGCGGATCGAGCAAGCTCGGCTGCGACACACGTCGCGCATCGTCGAAGCTCGGCGACGACGTGCGGGCCGGCGGTGGGAGCGGAGGAGCGTGCGACGGGTTCGGCGATCGAGTGTCGCGCATCATTCCCGGTGAAAAAACGGCCGAAGGCGACGTCATCAGATCGTGCGAAGGAAGGTCGATGATCTGCGGCGACGATTTTCGATTCGAAACCCCCGACGGCAGCTCGTCCCGCGGAGGCGCGGACGCGCGAGCCAGCGCCTTCTCGCGATCGCTCGGCGGCGCAGGAAGTGAGCCCGTGTCCGATCTCGATCCGCGCCGGTCGGGCCGTCCGGGCAAACTGCCGGGCCCCGGGCTCGCCGAGATCGGCGTGCGCGCCGCTTCGCGGCCGTCGACGAAAGAAGCCCGTCCTCCTCTCTCGATCGACGTCTTTCTCGATTTGCTCGCGTCCTTCAATCCCTCGAGAATTTCCTTGGATTCCTCGACGACGTCGGGCGCGAGGCCTCTTTCGATCTCCGCGATTCGAATCGATCGCGCGGCGAGATTTTCCGCCGCGACCTCTTCCACCCATTCGCCGACTCGCGAGGGCGTGGCGAGCGGAAGACACGTCTCGAGCAGGATCGCCATCTCGCGCGCCGTCGTGAACCGATTCGCCGGATCGCGCGAGAGGCCGCGTAGCACGAGCTCGTCGAGCTGCTTCGGGAGATCCGGCGCGTACTTGCTCGGGGGCTCGATGTCGGGAGATCGCACGCGCGCCAAGATCGCCGATTGATAATCGGAGTCGAAGAGCCGTCGTCCCGTGAGCACCTCCCACAGCACGATCGACGCTGCGAAAATGTCGGTACGTCGATCGACCGGCGACTCGCCCGTGAGCTGCTCGGGCGACATGTACGCGAGCTTGCCTTTGAGATCGCCGTCGCGCGTTTGATACGAGCGCGTTTCGGCTTTCGCGATGCCGAAATCGAGCACGCGCGCGATGCCGTCCGTGCCGACGAGCACGTTTTGTGGAGACATGTCGCGATGGACGATGCCGAGCTTTTCGCCGCGCTCGTTCGTGGCTTCGTGCGCCGCATGCAGCCCGTGAAGCACGCCGACCATGATCGCGGCCGCGATCTTCACCGGCATCAAGTCGCCGCGCGGGACGAGCGACCGCAGGACCTTCGAGAGCGACTCGCCGCGAATGTATTCCATGACGAGGAAGACCTCGCCGTCGGTGGCGATGACGTCGAGCGGCTGGACGACGTTCGGATGATGCACACGCGCGGCGAGCCGTGCCTCGTCGAGAAACATCGAAACGAAATCCGGATCTTTCGCGTACTGCGCATGGAGGCGTTTGATCGCCACCATCTTCGAAAATCCGGCCGTCCCCTTCATGCGACCGATATGAACGGTCGCCATGCCTCCAGCGGCTATTTCGCCGTGGAGTGTGTACCTGCCCCCGAGATTCCATTCGAGGGCGTCGTCGAGGGACATCGCCTTGGCAAAATAGCAGGGTTTCCGGGCTTTAGGTCGTAAGCTCTTTGATGACCTCGCCTTTGTCGCTGATCGCGATGGGCCTTCCGATCGGTGAGGTCACCTCTTTGTCGGGATTCACGCCGAGCTGTGAGGTGAGTGTCGCCATCAAGTTCGGGACGCTTTGCGGTGCGCCGACGATCTTCGCGCCCGACGGATCGGTTTGTCCGATCACTTTTCCGCCGCGAAATCCGCCGCCGGCGACGAGCGCGCTCCAGACCTGCGGATAGTGATCGCGGCCGTCGTTCGCGTTGATGGTGGGGGTGCGACCGAACTCGCCCATGCACGCGACGATCGTCTTACCCAGCAATTTCTTTTGCGTGAGATCTTTCAAGAGCGCGCTGATCGCCGGATCGAGCGTGCCCATCAGCTTCTGCGTGCGGGTGAAGTTGTCTTGGTGTGTGTCCCAACCGTCGAGCACGACCTCGACGACGCGCACGCCGGATTCGACGAGACGTCGCGCGATGAGCACGCCGCGACCGAAATCCGAGTCGCCGTACATGGCTTGCGTGGCCGCGCTTTCTTTCGACACGTCGAACGCGCCGATCTTCGGGCTGTGCATCATGCGAATCGCTTGGTCGTAGACGGCGCTGCGACCTTGCACCTGCGTGTCGTTGTTCTGTCCGTAGAACTTCCCGTCCATGTCGTCGAGCAGTGATTCGCGCGCATGAAAGCGCGTGTCGTCGACGTCGTGGAAGAACGCGATGTTCTGCGGAGGCACCGATGCGTTCTGCACGATGAACGGTCCGTATTCTTTGCCGAGAAATCCCGCACC
>JAICXU010000548.1 GCA_025934595.1 Polyangiaceae bacterium
CCCGTTCGAGGGCTCGAACGCGCTGACGCTCATCGCGCTGAAGCTCGATCGCGAGCCACCTTCGCTCGCGGCGACGACGGGCGACGAATGGCCGCAAAGCATCGAGCGATTCTTGCAGCGCATGATGGTGCGAGATCGCGATCGACGTTTCGCGAGCGCGTCCGAGGCGCTCGAGGAATGGCGAACGGTCTGCAAAGCGATGGGAAATGCGCCGCGCGCTGCTCCGCGGTCGGCCCGTCGTGCGAGCACGGCCGACTACGACGACGAGACCGCGGGCACGTTCACCGAAAGCGCGTCGAGCGCCGGTAGCTTCCCATTTCGCCGCTGACGGCTCGGAGTAGGATTCCTTCGATGAGGATCGCCGGGCGCGCATTTTTTTTCGTCGCAGCCGCGGGGATGGCGATCGGCGTTCCGGCGTGTTTCAGCTTCGGCGATTTGAGCGGCGGCGGCGGCGACGGCCCCGGATCCTCGGGCGACGGCGGCACGACCTCCGACGGCACGACGACGCAAACCGATGGCGCCATCTCCGGCACCGACGGATCGACGGCGAGGACGATCGTGGAAATCGCGTCCGGCGGAAACCAAGCGTGCGTCGTGCTTTCGAACGGCGAGCTTTGGTGCTGGGGCGGCGACGATCTCGGTGGCCTCGGGATCGATCCCGCATCCGCGCCCGCGAGCTGCACGAACGCCGGCGTCACGCTGCCGTGCAATCCGACGCCGACGAAGGTCGCCGGCATCGACGACGTCGTTCACGTCTCGGCGGGCGCCGGGCAAACCTGCGCCATCAAAAAAGACAACACGCTTTGGTGTTGGGGAGCGAACGAGCATGGCCAGCTCGGTCACGCGTCGGGCACCGCGGGCGATCACGCATGCACGAACGGCTTGCCGTGCAATCCGACCCCGACCGAGGTCGCCGATCTTCCGCAGATGGCCGAGGTGTCGGCGGGCGCCACGTTCACGTGCGGCGTGAGCACCGGCGGCACCGGATTTTGCTGGGGCGCGAACTTCTACGGCGAGCTCGGCGACACCGGCTCGAACCGAATCGATCAGCCGACGCCCTTTCAAGTCGGAGGCGCGGGCTTCGGCGACATCACGCAAATCGCGACGTCGGGATACGGCACCACCGCGTGTGCGCTCCGCACGAACAAGAGCGTGTGGTGCTGGGGCGAAAACACGTCGGGAGAAGCCGGCCATCCTCCGAACACGTTGAACGACGAGATCGACAGCCCGCACTACTTCACGCACACGCCGAAACCCGTGGGCGAATACAGCGACGCGGGCACGGGAGCCATTCTGAGCGACGCGACCGCGATCACGTTCGCCTTCGGCGCGGGTTGTGCGCTCGACCTCGGCGGCGCGCCGCATTGCTGGGGCTACAGCAAATGGGGAATGCTCGGCGACGTCGGCAACGCAACGTATGCGTTTCCGAGCCCGGTCACGATCGAGGGCCTCAGCGCGACGTTCCAATCGATCAGCGGCCGCTGGACGAACATGTGCGGAACGGACAGCTCGGGACAGGTGTGGTGCTGGGGGCTCAACAATTTCGGAGAGCTCGGCATCGGCAACGAGAACGACGTGAGCGGCACGGTCACGTGCGATCTTTCCTGCCAAGTCTTCCCCGTGCAGGCCATGGGCATCAGCGCCATGCTTCTCTCCTCGAACGGCGCGACGCTCGCTGTGAGGCCCAACGGAACGAGCATCGTGGGCTGGGGCGCGAATTACAACGGCGCTCTCGGCCACGCCCCGGGGCAAAACGGCGACGTGCAATGTCCGTTCGGCGACGCTTCGGTGGCTTGCGCGCCGACCCCGGTGGACGTTTACGATTTTCACTGACCGAGGGCGCGCGAAGCCTGCGCGCCAACCAGGACGCGCCGGCAACCTGCGCGCTAAGCTTGCCGTGCTGCGCGCGACTCGTGCTATGACTTCGCCGTGGATCAGACGATCGTCGCGAAGGGAAAGTTCGAAGTTCGCGGCGGAAAACTGAAGATTACCAAGGGGTCCGGCAACAAGCCCGAGCTCGAGATCGGCGCCGACACGCTCGTCGTCGGTCGCAACGAAGCGTGCGATTTGGTCATCGAGGACCGCAAGGTCTCCGCCGTCCACATGGAGCTCGTCGCCACCGAGCGCGGCGTCCGCGTCCGCGATTTGGGATCGCGCAACGGCACGTTCGTCGGCGACACGCGCATCGGCGAGGTCTATCTCCTCAAGCCGACGCTCATCGTCTGCGGCGACACGCACATCGAGTTCGCGCCCGCGAATCCGGAGCAAGTCAACGTTCCCGAGGCGGCCGAGTTCGGGCCTCTCGTCGGAGCCGGCGCCGTCATGCGATCGGTGTTCGAGCGACTGCGCAAAGCGGGACCTACCGAGCTCACCGTTCTCATCGGCGGCGAAACGGGAACCGGCAAAGAGCTCGTCGCACAAGCCATCCACGGTGCGAGCGCGCGGTCGAACAAGCCGTTCGTCGTCGTCGATTGTGGATCGATCCCCGCCTCTCTCGCCGAGAGCGCGCTCTTCGGTCACGAGCGCGGATCGTTCACGGGCGCGATCGACAAACGCATCTCGCCGTTCGTCGAAGCCGACGGCGGCACGATCTTCTTGGACGAGCTCGGTGAGCTCCCCGTCGACGTGCAACCGAAGCTCCTTCGCGCGCTCGCCGAGCAACGCATCAAGAGCGTCGGCTCGAACGCGTATCGCCCCGTCGACGTCCGCGTCATCGCCGCCACCCGCCGCGATCTCGTGCGCGAGGTGAACGACGGCAACTTCCGGAGCGACCTTTATTTCCGCGTCGCGCAGATCAAAGTCGAGCTGCCGCCGCTGCGCCAGCGTCTCGAAGACATCCCCGCCCTCGTTCGGAAGATGGTCAACGACATGGGCGATCCCGGCGCCTACGAACGCGTGACGAACGATTCGCTCGAGCGCTTGATGCGCCACGACTGGCCCGGCAACGTGCGCGAGCTGCGCAACGTCGTCGCGGTCGCGCTCGCGTTCAGCAAAGAAGGCCCGCTCGACATCGCGCAACATCTCTCACCGCTCACGAGCACGGCCACCGAGCAAACGCCGACGCGCGGCCGCACCTTCCAAGACGCGAAGCGTGAAGTCCTCGCGCGATTCGAACGCGACTACTTCACCGCGCTCTATGCCGAATGCAGCGGCAACGTGAGCGAGATCGGCCGGCGCGCTGCGATGGAGCGCGCGCACGTGCGCGGTTATTTGCGCCGCCACGGCATCGGCGATTCGAGCAAGCCGAGCCCCGACCGCTGAGCTACTGAGTCGAACGCCGCAAGCGTGCGGGCGTGTCAGAACGGCACGATCGAGCGAGACGGCACGCTTCGCGAAGCGAAACACGCGGGGACCGCCGAACAAAAACGCGTCAGGCGACGCAGCCGCACGCGGGTGCTCGCCTTGCATATACGCCAATGCGCGCGGGGTCGCGCGTTCATGGCCAACGCAGAATCCATCCTCGTTCCCTCGTCGACGATGCCCAACTTGGGTGACATCGTCGCCGGCAAATATCGCATCGAAAGCGTGATCGCGGAGGGCGGGATGGGTCTCGTCTACGAGGCGACGCACCTCCAGCTCGAAGAAAAAGTCGCGATCAAATTTCTGCGCACCGAGATGGCGCTCCCGCAATCGATGGAGCTCGTCGAGCGATTCGTGCGCGAAGCGAGAACG
>JAICXU010000479.1 GCA_025934595.1 Polyangiaceae bacterium
ACCGCGCCGCCCGGCGCGCAGGTGCTCATCGACGGCACGGCGCAAACGGGCGCGTCGCCGTACGACATGGAGCCGGGCGACCACAAGATCACGGTGCTCGCGAAAAACGGCAAAAAAGCCGACAAATCGTGCCATTTGGAGGCCGGCGATGCCCTCGGCATGGATGTCACGGGCGAGCTCGGAGGAGACCTCGCGCCGCAGATCGAAAATCCGCCACCGGACAAAGAGCGCATGGTGATTTTTCCTCCGCCGAACGGCGCGATCCTCGTCGGTGCGCTCGGCGTCGTCGGTCTCGGCTTGGGCGTCGGCTTCGGGCTCGACGCGACGAGCAAACATTCGAGCGCGGTGGACGCGGAGGCGTCGCATCCATGCGCGCAAAATTCGAGCTCGCAAGCGTGCAGCGATTTGCAAGACACGAACAAGAGCATCCCCACCGTATCGACGCTCTCGATCGTGAGCTACATCGCCGGCGGCGTGCTCCTCGCCGGCGGCGTCGTCTGGTGGATCGCCGCGCCACGAACGAAGCGCGCTTCCGTCGGCATCACGCCCGCGCTCGGTCCGAAGAACGCGGGACTCGGCGTCAGCGGCGCGTTCTAGGCTTCCTCGTCGTCACGCAAAAGCACTTGTTTTTGCGGTGGATCGAGCGCCAGCGCCATCTCGAGCGCATCCTCGCCGTCGGCGTAGTACTTCGCGCGCACGCCGAGACGGTAGAAGCCGAAGGAGCGATAAAGGGCGATCGCGGCTTCGTTCGATTGGCGGACCTCCAAGAAAATGTGGCGGACGTCGCGCTCGAACGCGAAGTCGACGAGGCGCTGCACGAGCGCGCGTCCGATTCCCATTCGTCTCCGATGCATCGCTGTCGCGATCGCCAAGAGATGCAGCTCGTCGGCGACGTGCCACGCAACGAGATACGCCACCGGCACGCGGCTCTCGCGCGCCACGAAAATGCGCGACCACGGGCGGATCGCTTCCTCGCGCACGTCGATCGCGGACGTCGTGCCGCCGCGTGAGAAGGCTTCGCGATCGATCTCGATGACATCGTCGATCTCGTCGTGTCGCATGGCGGAGATCTCGAATCGAGCCAAATTCAAGGTCCTCGGGGCGGTGGGCGTGTGGATCCGACGGCACTGACGGCGGCCTCGGGAACTCGACCGAGGGCGCGTGCGCGAGGCGCGAGCGCGTAGACGTCGACGGCGAGAGCGAGCGTTCCATCGTCGCGCACGATGCCGCCGGCATATGGACCCATCGATGCGACGAGCGACGTGAGCGGCCGAATGAGCACGTCCTCGGTACGACCTACCGCGTCGACACCGACGAGAACCGGGCGAGGATCGTCGGGCTCTTCGAGGTCGAGCTCGATCGCATAAGCGGCCGTGTCGTTGATGCGACCTTCGATGCACGTCGCGAGGTGCGGGGCGATCGTCACGCGCGACGCGATGCGATGAATGCGCGACATGCTTGCGGTCGGGATCGCGTACCAGGTGCCCGCGGCCTCGACCCACATGACGCTCGCGAGCGCGGTCTCCACGGGAAGCTCCACGCGCGTCGAAAATCCAGCGCCTTTTCGGCTCGCCAAACGCAACGCGCCGCCGAGACGCTGAATCGATCCGAGAGCGATGTCGAGGCCGATGCCGCGACCCGCGAGGAGATCGGACGAGTCGCGTGTCGAGAGCCCCGGCAGAAACAAAAGCGCGAGAAGCGTGTCGTCGTCGGCGGCTTCCGCGAGCTCGGGAGCCACGGCACCGGACTCCACGGCGCGACGCCGTACCTCGGAGACGTCGACGCCCGCTCCGTCGTCTTCGATGCCGATGACGATGCGGTGCATGCTTCGGCGCGCAGAGAGCGTGACCGTGCCGACGGGCGATTTCCCCGCCGCCATGCGAACCGACGGAAGCTCGATTCCGTGCGCCACCGAATTACGTGCGATCTGCAAGCATGGCTCCGAGAGGAGCTCCGCGAGGCGTCGATCGATCGTCTCGTCGGCGCCGCGCATTTGCACGACGACCTCGCGCTGCGTACGTCGCGCCTCCGCTGCGACCGCACCCGCCAAACGCGAAAACAGCCTTCGCAAAGGGGTTTGGCGCATCGTCGACAGCTCGCGCGTCGCTTCGATGACGTCGTCCCGAAGCGCCACGTCGCTCGAGTGCATCGTGTAGAACGCGCGCTCGAGCGAATCGCTCGCGCCCGTGAGCTCGTTCGCGACCTGCACGATGCGTTGAAGCGCGGCCGCCGGCGCGCCCCACGGACGCGGAGGTCCGATGAGACGAAGCGCTTCGGTGAGCTTGGCTTCGAGCCTGCGCATGCGATCGGCGGTGCCTCGCGCGAGCTCGGCGTGACGTGCGATGGGCTCACGCGCGAGCGAGATGTGCGCAAGATTTCCCATCAGACGCTCGACCGATCCGACGTCCACGCGAATCGTCGCGTCGTCGCCATCTTCGCCGGGACGCATCGTTCCGCGTTGCGACGGGACGGCGCTCTCTCGCATTCCGCCGCCACGAAGCGTGCGAAGCGCCGCCGCCGGATCGTCGAGCAACGCGCCGAGCACGCCGCGCCAACGCGCGAGCTCCTGCAGGGCCGATTCCGCAGCGTCGCGGTAGGTCGCTCCTTGGAGACGATCTTCGAGACCATGACAGAACCAGCTCGCGAGCTCGTCGCCGACGGCGCTCGCCGCTCCTTTGATCGTGTGCACGTGACGATAAGCTGCCGCAGCGGCTTCGATCGGATCGCCGCGCGACTCGAGGGCGTCGTCGATCCCGCGCAGACGGTCCGAGAGCTCCGACGCGTATTGCTCGCGGAGCGCAGAATCGAGCGGCCGGACGACGATGTCTGCGGGGGGATGAGGCCATTGCGTCGCAGGAGTTGCGGTTCGTCCGCTGGTCAAGCGGTCGACGGATGCCTGGACGAGATCGCGTGCTTCGTCGAGGGCCGTGTCGTCTCCATCGCGCATGCGACGCTCGACTCGCTGGAGCGCGGTGGACAAATCGAGCTCGCCGGCGAGACCCGCCGATCCCTTCAACGCGTGCACCGCGCGCCGGCAGGCTTCTTGATCGCGCGGCGCAGCCGCCAACGTCTTCAAGTGTCGCGAGAGCTCCTGAATGAGGAGACGCGTGAGCTCGGGATCGACCGTGCTCACTCCTCGTCCGGCTCCGAAGTCTCACCCGCCGCGCCGTCGCCGAGAAATCCGACGAGGGGCTCGAGCGTCGGTCGAAGCGCCTCGACCCACACTTCTTGCGAGACATGCTCGGAGAGCGTTCCGATCGCCGTCGCGAGAGCGCGCGCATGCTCGCTCGCTTCGGCGATCGCGCGTGCCGTCGCGGGATCGCTGCCCGTCGTCGCACGAATGCGCGCTTCGATCTCTTTCAGCGATCGCTCTGCTTCCGAGGACGAGTTCGCGGCGCGTGCGGATTGCTCGGCGATCGACGACGTGGCCTCACGCGACGAATCGAGCGCGACGTGCAGCGATTTCAGCTCCTCTGCGATTTCTCCGAGCGACGCAGTCAGCTCGTGGACCGACGCGCCACCGCGCGCGGCGTGCGTTCTCACTTCATCGCTCACGAGCCCGACGGCGCGACCCGCCGCTTCGCCGAGACGCGCGCCTTCGAGGCCCGCGTTGAGCGCCACGATGTTGAGGCGCTCGAATACCTCCGAAATGCGCGCGAACACGGCGCGCAGATCTTGGGCGCGACCGGCGGCGGCTCGCGTGCGATCCGCGAGGAGATCGATCTGCGTGCCATGGCGCGCGATCGTGGCGGAGATTTGGCGCGCGGCGTCGGATGCCTCTTGTGCGCGCGTGCTCGCTTGCTCGTACGCGCGCCAAAATGCGTTTTCCTCGCTTGCGTTGCGGCTCGCCGCCGATCCCGGCGCGCCCTTGGCCGTGCGCCGAAGCAGCCTGAGAAATCGGCGTCTGTCGTTTTGCGGCATGCGAAGACTCTACATGAAGAGAGACCGCGCCTCGGCGATCATGCGCCCCAAC
>JAICXU010000116.1 GCA_025934595.1 Polyangiaceae bacterium
ACTCGGTCATCGAGAACGCGATCATCGACAAGAACCCTCGGATCGGCCGCGGCGTGATCATCCGGAACGAGGCCGGGGTCGTCGACTCGGAGGAGGCCCCGCACTACGTCATTCGCGACAAGATTGTCGTGATCCCGAAGTACACGATCTTGCAGGACCGCGTCGTCATCTAGCCCCGAATGAGGGCTGCGCCGGCGCGAATGTACGAGCGAGCGAAGGCTCTTCCGAGCCCTGACCTTTTTTTCATCGCGCGCCGCGAGCAGTCACGAAACGCTCGGTGCGTGGCCACACAGACGGGCAGACGACATTGACGCGCGAACGACGCGCGGGAGGCTTGGATCATGGCTTTGCGAAAACGCTCATTCATCGTGTTGGGTGTCGGGGCCATGGGCCTCCTCGCCGCGTGCGGCGGAAAGATCGTCGACATCGGCGGGCAATCGACGTCGCAAACGCTCACGCCGAGCGCGGTCACCGTCGCGAGCTCTCAATGTGCCGACGGATACGCGCACACGAACATTTGCTGCACCGGCGGCGACTCGTCCGACGGCAAAGAATCGACGTGCGAAGCGTGGCCCGACGAGCCCTTTCATCCGTGTCCGGATGGTTGGACGACGTATCCGAACGCCGCGCAATGTTGCTCGCTCGACAACGCGTCCGATTGTACGACGTGCGGAAGCTCGGGCGGTGACGACGCCGGCAGCAACGTGAGCAACGGAGGATTCAATCCGAGCGACCCCACGCCGTCGACCGGCGGATCGACCACCGGCTCCGACGTCTGCAATGGCCCGATCGCCGGTCCTTCTCCAATCTCGCCTGACGGCGGTCCTTACACCGGCGATGCCGGCGCCGGCGGCGTCTACGCTTGCGATCCGCGCTGCCCGCCGGGCTACACCGGCATCTCTCCCTATGATCCGGGCGGCTGCTGCATCAACTACCCGGACGGCACCGGCGCTTGTTTCGGCGAGGCGCGCGCGTCGAGGGACGACGCGGGATTGGAAGACGCGAGCATCGATGCCGGTCCCTACGACGGCGGCGTGTACGACGGCGGGCCCGCACCCGATGCCGGCACCGGCGGTAGCGATCCGGGATTCGGTGACGTCGGCGTGTGCGATCTCGAATGCCCGCCGGGCTGGTTCTTGGCGGACGCGGCTGGGGGCGTGTGCTGCAACAACGACTCGAGCGGCAGCGAGGAATGCTTCGCGATTCCTTTCCCCGACGACACGGGCGGCGCGGGCGGCGTCGACGGCACCGGGCCCGGCACCGGCTCCGGCGGCGTGAATCCCGGCGGCCCCGAGGTCGACGCGGGCTCCGCACCGAGCGGCGGCTGATCTATCTGCCTATAAGGACATCTAGCTGTCGGAATGGGCAATCATGTGCCTGTTCCGACAGGCACTAGCTTCGCCAGCCGCCTCGTTTGTGTTGCACGAGCGCGTCGATGTCCTGCTCTTTCTTCAAAAGCACACCGGCGAACGGTAATTCTCGGGCAAATCGCTCTTTTCCGACGCCGGCTCGCGTGAGCACGGCGATCCAATCGACGAGCTCGCTCGTCGACGGACGCTTGCGCAGGCGCGGCACCTCGCGGAGCTCGTAGAAAGCGACCACCGCTTGATCGATGATCGCCTGATCGAGCTTCGGATGATGCACGCGCACGATGCGCTTCATCAATTCTTGATCCGGGAAGTCGATGAAATGAAATACGCAGCGTCTCAGAAACGCGTCCGGCACTTCCTTCTCGTTGTTCGACGTGATGACGACGACCGGGCGCTCGGAGGCGACGACCTCGTCACCGGTTTCCGACACCGTGAACCGCATGCGATCGAGCTCATGGAGAAGATCGTTCGGAAACTCGATGTCCGCTTTGTCGACCTCGTCGATCAAAAGAACGACGCGCTCGCTGCCCGCAAACGCACGGCCCAAGGGGCCGAGCTTGATGTAGCGGCGAATGTCTTTGACGTCGCCGTCGCCGAAACGTGCATCATACAACCTTTGCACGGTGTCGTAGATGTAGAGGCCGTCTTGCGCGCGGGTCGTGGATTTTACGGGCCAATGAATCAAGGGGAGGCCGAGGGCTTCGGCGATCGCCTCGGCAAGGAGCGTCTTGCCGGTGCCAGGCTCGCCTTTGACGAGCAGCGGGCGTTCGAGGGCGAGCGCCGAGTTGACCGCGGCCTCCAGTGATTCGTGGGTGAGATAACGCGGCGTGCCCGAAAAGCGGCGAAAACTAGGCTCTGTCACGAGGTGACAGAACGTAGCGCAAAAAATCGCCGCGGAAAGGGCAATGCCGGCGGGCGCGAGCTACGGCTTGTCGACTTCCTGCACCAAGGAGTCGAGCTGCGCCTTGTAGTTGTCTTTCGTGATGTCTTTCGAAGCGGCCTCCGCTTCGTCGGCCGCTACCGGAAGATCGGTGTCGGCGACGGGCGCGGCGGTCGTGGTCACCGTGGAGCTTGCCGCGGCATCGGGCGCAGCGGAAGTCGCCTCGGTCTTGTTGCAGCCGACTGCGGCGAGCGCGGCGACGATGACGAAAAGAAATGCAGTCGTTTTCATTTCGATTCTCCCGTGGTCGCGTCGTAGTGGGACATCCATTTGTCGTGGCGATCGTTCTCTTTGGTGAGCAACGTCTTCGCGCTGTCGGCCGTTTTCTCGTCCTTCGCAGCCTCCGCGAGATCGATCACGCGTTCGATGCGCGCCGTGGCGCGCGCGTGACGTCGAAGTTCTTGTTTCAAGGCTTCGCTCATCGGGTGACCGTGGAGCACGCCTTCCACTTTCGCGCGAAGATCGGCACGCTCTTTCGCGGCGTCGGCATGCGCGTTCGCCCCGGCGCCCTCGGCATTCACCGCGGCCTGTCCGTGCTCGCCGGCTTGTCCATGATCGCCCGCCTGCCCGTGCTCGCCGTGACCCGCTGCCGCGGAAGCCGCCGGTGTCGCGGAGCTCGCGCCGGCCGTCGCCGCATGCGCGGACGCCGCTCCCCGATTTCCGTGGTTATCCGGCGGATCCGCCCAAACCGTCAGCGCGCTTGCGCCGATCATCAACCCCACTCCCACACCGATCGCAACTCGCCATCGCATCATGGATAGGTCTCCTTTTGGGACGACCGTATCACCGATGCTTTCCCGTCTCGACGCGTATGAAGACGTTGCGCCTGAGTCGCGCGTCGAGGTTACTCGTTCGTCGTTGCGCCTTGTTCGACTGCAGGTTCGATCGGAGCCTCGATCACGAACTCGTTCGCTCCCACGCAATGCGAAAATCCGCACGAAATAGCGGCGATTCCGCGCTCACTGCTCGCGAGATACAAAGTGTAGAGTCCCAAAGTGAGCGATTGCGGTACGTCGATGTCGACGGCGCCGTCCGGTCCTCCGCGAACGGCGACCTTCGTGTCGCTCGACTTCCCGTTCTCTTTCAACGATCCGACCAAGAAATTTTCCGCGTCGTACTGGGCGGTGCCCGCCGTCGGCGGCGGCGACATCACGGCGTGAATGGTTTCTCCGCGCCTCACGACCTTCGGCGGCGGCGTCGTCCATACGGGCTTCGCGAAGATGTTCGGAAACTCGGCGCGGAGCGTCGTCGCGCCGTCCGCGATCTCGATGACGTTCGTTTTCTTGGAAAAATCGGCAGGCCGCCACACATCGAACCGAGCGGACGAGCAGAAGTCGGTTTTCTGCACCGGACCGGCGCTGCCCTTCGTGGTCCCGTCGTCGCGGCCACCCGCGTAGGCGAGCCTCTGCGGAGCGCCGTCGATCTTTGCCGTCAAGCCCGAAAGCGTGAGACACGCGTCGTCAGCAGCGGTGTTGGAGACCGAGATCGTGGGCTTGCCGTTGACGACGTCGACGACGAGCTCGGGATTCTTGACGTCCGCGAGCGCGCCGTTTCGCGTGCCGTGCGCGTAATGATTGCACGACGCGATGAGCGCAATCGCTGGGAAAAATAGCCACCGCACGCGCGCGTCCGGATGATGGATCAAAGATCGAGCATGATGCCGAGACCGCCCTCGACCCCGAATTGCAGGTAGCTCGCGGATTGCGAGACGGTGCGGTTCGCATTGTCGGTCGTCGACGTCGAGCCCGGAATCCACGTGAGGTCCGGCGAGAGATCGATGAAGAACGTGTCGTTGATGCGGAAGAGAAACGGGCACGTCGCGTTGAGCACCACACCCGAGAACGTCTGCTTCGTGTTGCCCGTGCCGCCGCCGACGTTTTGCGAGGACTGGCGAAGCGCGAAGCCGAGGCCACCGCGCGGCCAAATTCCCCAGCGATCGCCGAGCGCGAACATGTAGCCCACGCGCGGCAAGATCGTGAAGTCGGTGGTCGTCGGAAGATCGAACGATTGCGTTTGCGCGGCGTTGACGGGGACGTCCTCGGAGCCGCTCGTCGACGCGATCTCGAGGAGACCGCCGATCGAGAGATGATTGATGATGAAGTAGTCGGCCTGAGGAGCGAGCCACACCGTCGTCGCGTGGATGACGGCGGTGCCGGTCGTGTTTCCTCCGAGGTCGACGTTTTGTCCGTAGCGCTCGATTTGAAATCCGAGCACGCCGGCGTAGCTCACGCCCTGCGTGACGTTCGCGCGAAGGCCGGTGAGGCCGTCGAACACGAGCTGGCCCTTGCCGCCCGTTTGCGACATCAGGGTTTGCTGCGCGTGTGCGCTCGGCGCCACGAGCATCGACACACCAGCGACGTTTGCAGCCAAAAACAAGCCAAATGCTCGAGCTCGGATGCGTGACATGGAAGCCTCCCGTACCCTTTGTGGGGCGAACGTCGCTAGATTATCAGGATGCTGCTCGTTGCCCCAAAAGTTGCGTACCCCACGGCGAGCGCCCTCGACAAGGCGGCGCTCGAGCTGGAGCGCGCGCTTGGAATTTCGAAGGCGACGCGCGACGCGAATGCATGCGCGGCTTATGCAAGCGACGAGAGCGAAGCGATTGGACGCGCGCCCGACATTTTGGTGATCGCGGCGAGCCGCGACGACGTCGTGAAGACGCTCGCGATCGCGGAGTCGTGCGGCGTGCCGGTGACGCCGCGCGCGGGCGGAACGGGGCGCACTGGCGGAGCGGTGCCGGTCGCAGGCGGAATCGTCTTGGCCACGCACGCGCTCACGCAGGTGAAGGAAATCGATCGCGAAAATTTGCTCGCGGTCGTCGAGCCCGGCGTCGTGACCGGGCAGCTGCACGAGCTCGTCGAAAAAGAAGGGCTCTTCTATCCGCCGGATCCGAACTCGCTCGCGAGCTGCATGATCGGCGGTAATTTGGCGGAGAACGCAGGCGGTCCGCGCGCGTTCAAATACGGCGTCACGCGCGAGTACGTGCTCGGCGTCGAAGCATGCTTGATGGGTGGGCGCGTGATTCGATGCGGCAAGCGCACCGTGAAGGGCGTCACCGGCTACGACGTGACGGCGCTCTTCGTCGGCAGCGAAGGCACGCTCGGCGTGTTCACGGAAGCCACGCTGCGGCTCGTGCCGAAGCCGCGCGCGATCGCAACCGTGCTCGCGCTCTTCGACGAGACGCGGCGCGCGGCAAGCGCCGTCTCCGCGCTCATCGCGGCGGGCATGGTGCCGCGTTGTCTCGAGATGATGGACCACGCGACGCTCGACGCCATTCGATCGCAAGGCGTCGCCATCGATCCGCGCGCACGGGCGATGCTCCTCATCGAAGCGGATGGAGATCCAACGGCCGTCGACGATTCCCTGCAAAAAATAGGCGATTCGTTGTCGTCGCACGAAGGTCTCGTGGACCTCGTCGCCGCACAAGATGCATCGCAACGCGCGCGGCTCTGGGAAGCGCGGCGCATGCTGTCCCGCGCGACGCGGAAGATTGCAAAATACAAGCTTTCGGAAGACGTCGTCGTTCCGCGTTCGCGCATCGTGGACCTCTTGGAGCGCGTCGACGTCATCGGACAAAAAGAAAATGTGCAGCACCTCACGTATGGCCACGCGGGCGACGGCAATCTGCACGTGAACTTTTTATGGAACGACGACGAAGAGCGTGCGCGTGTCGACCGGGCGATCGAAGCGCTCATGCGCGCGACGGTGGATCTCGGCGGCACGCTGTCGGGCGAGCACGGCATCGGGATCGCGAAGATTCCGTACCTGCATTTCGAGCAGTCCGAAGCGCTCATCGACCTGCAGCGCGATTTGAAGCGCGTGTTCGACCCGAAAGAGCTCTTGAACCCCGGAAAAATATTTCCCGCGCGCGGCCACTCCGCCTGTTGAAAATTACGTCGCGTGCACGATCCACGTCGCGGCGGGCATGGCGACGCGCTTCTTCGATGCGTCCAAAAACGGTGCGAGGGCAGCAGGAAGGGCCGCACGTGCAGCGCGCACGACGTCGTCCGGCGCTTCACGCAAGAGCGCGCCGGCCGGACCGAGCCGCGTCGAAAATTCCACCGCGTCTTCGATGCCCGTTTCGGAAATGACGACGTCGGCATCGAACGCCGTGATGTCGATCGATCCGAAGCCCGCGCTTTTCAATATGCTCTCGATGCGCGCGCGATCGGCGAATGCGAAGGGACCCGGCGCACCCGGCTTCGACGGCTCCGGCGGCGGAACGAATCCGAGCGTGATCTCCCGCGGCACGCTCGCCCACGGATTTTCGGCCATCGCGCGCCAACATACGAACGTGAGCGCGCCCCCTGGCTCCATCGCGCTCCGCAGATTCGCGAATGCGGCCACCGGATCGGCGAAGAACATGACGCCGAAGCGAGACATGACGACGTCGAACGACGCATCGAGCTTTTCGGTGGAGGCATCGGCGAGCACGAATTGGACGTTGGCGCGGCCGCTCGATTGTGCGCGCGCCTTTTCGATCATCGGCGCGGAGATGTCCACGCCCACGACGGATCCCGTCGGCCCGACGAGGCTCGACGCACGGAGCGTGGGCGTGCCGCATCCACATCCCACATCGAGCACGCGCATGCCGGCGGTGATGCGCGCCTCCTGCAACAAGCGCGCAGCGAATGGCTCCATGACGCGGTCGAGCACGGCTTGCTCTTGCGCCCATTTTTCACCCGCTTTGCCGTTCCAATACGCGATTTGATCTTGGTTGCTCTGCGCGGTCATGCGCGCGTTTTAGCATTTCAGTCGAGGCGCGCGTCCACGATGTCCGCGCACCTCAGCGCCATCGCCATGATCGTCATCTGCGGAT
Source organism: Polyangiaceae bacterium (assembly GCA_025934595.1). GTDB lineage: Bacteria > Myxococcota_A > Polyangia > Polyangiales > Polyangiaceae > JAICXU01. Next base: position 7,130 of record JAICXU010000116.1, read on the forward strand.
TCACGCCGAGCGCGGACGGCACGGAGGCGCCGTCGGCCACGTAAAGCCCCTCGATTTCGTGTGTTTCGTGATCGGGGCCGCACACGCTCGTCTTCGGATCGACGCCGATGCGCGCGGTGCCGAGCGGGTGATACGCGGTGACCTCGAGCTCGTTGCCGGAGAACGAATGCGCGCGGAGCGCGGCGATGTCGCTTGCCGTGCGGACCTCGTCGAAGCCGGGGATCATCGGCGCGACTCGTTTTGCGCCTGCCGCCAAAAAAATCTCGCTGAGGATCGCGGTGGCGCGTCCCATCTTCTGCGCGTCGAGACGATTCATGTCGTAGGTGATGAGCGGCGAGTGGCCGAGCCCCGGCCTTACCGTGCCGCGCGACGTGTCCTCGATCATGAATCCGAAGGTGGCGACGTGACGGAACTTCTCCATCAGGCCCGTGAAGCGCGGACCGACCCACGGCACGCCGACGGCGGTGAGCTCGAGCGGCATCGACGCGCCTTCGAACATGATGCCGTCTTCTTGGAACTCGTCGACCGCGTAGCCTTGCGGAATGCCGCGCGTCATGTCGACTTCTTCGTCGAACATCGCCATGACTTTGCTCGCAGGGTGAATTGAAAGATTTTTTCCGAGGAACGGCGTCTTCTTCAAGAGCCCAGCGCGCTTCAAGATGACGGGCGTCATGAGCGCCCCGCCCGCGACGATCACGGCCTGCGCTTTGATGTGAAATCGCCTAGTTTTGCCGAGCGATCCGCGTACGCCTCGCGCACGTCCGTTCTCCACGTCGAACGTCTCCGCGCACGCGGCGGTGACCAAAACCGCGCCGCGCTTCAAAGC
>JAICXU010000589.1 GCA_025934595.1 Polyangiaceae bacterium
ACCAAGGCTTCCTCGTGCACATCACCGTGGCTGGTTTGATGGATTGGCTCGCGCTCGCGCATCGAGGCGCGCTGCCGAAAGTGTTCTGGCCGAGCTGAGCACCCGGTCCGCGTCGCCGCTCGCGCGCTACTATTTCGCAGACGTATCGATCGCCTCGAGCGCGCGCTCCACCATTTTCGCGCGCATCACGCTGCGTCGTGATTTCGTGTAGATTACATGCAATTGGCGGAGCGCGGCTTGGGTCGCGGCGCGGTGCTCACCGAGCCACGGTTCCATTCCGAGCCGGCGCCACATGAGCGTCTCGAGAAGGCGCGGCCGGCGCGCGAGGCCCTGCGCCGCACGATCGACGAGCTCCACCGAGTCAGGAGCGAGCCGCATCGCGCGCAAGTAGTAGCTCGATGCGGCGCCGCCGAGACCCACCGTGCGCGCACAGGCGTCGCCTGCGGCCGCAAGCGCGTCGGATTTTTCCGCGTCGTTCTTCGCGTTCGCGAGACGATCGCGGGCTTCTTTGAGCACACCGCGTCCCGGTTTTTTCGTGTCGCCGCCGATCGCAGGGCGAAAGCGATAGAGCACGAACGCGCCGAATACGACGGCGGCGAGCTCCACGGAAAGCTGCCAATCCATCAACTCGCGAACGTACACGAATCGAGAGCTTCGAGGTGCGCCGCGCGCCACCGAGCAGGACGAACCGCCGCAGTTCGGGCTTGCCAGCACGGCCGTTCGATGGCCCCATGATCAGCCAGGTGGAGGGTCGAAATGCGACGAGGGATCGGACGGGGAATGGCGTGGGTGATGACGTGCATCGGCATCGCGACATTCGCGCTCGGCGGCTGCAAGCCGAAGGTGGGAGCGAAGTGCAACGCGGGACAGGAGATCTGCGTCGACAAGTCGAACGGTCTCTTCTGCGGTAGCGACAACAAGCTCGCGGCCATGAGCTGCGGCGGCCCGAAGGGTTGTGAGCAAGGCTCCCAAGGATTCACCTGCGACAACAGCCTCGCGAGCGCGGGCGACGGCTGCGAAACCGAAGACGACGTTTCGTGCAGCACCGACAAGAAAGCGGCGCTCGAGTGTCATGACAACAAGTTCGACGTCGGCTCCACGTGCAAAGGCCCAAAGGGCTGCACGCTGAACGACGACAAAATCTCGTGCGACAACGACACGGCCGACGAGGGCGATGCCTGCCACTTCGACGACGATTACGCGTGCACGAGCGACAAGCAGCTCGTCTTGCGCTGCACGTCGAAGAAGATGGTCGCCTACAACGCATGCCGCGGCCCGAACGGGTGCGTGATCAAAGAGGAGCCGCTCGAGCACAAGATCGAGTTCGACTGCGACGACACATTCGCGAATGTCGGCGACACCTGCGATACCGAAGGAAACCCCGCCTGCAGCACGGACAAGAAGAGCCTCCTGAAGTGCGCGAGCGGAAAGTTCGTCGCTCACAAGTCCTGCAACAGCGGGTGTGAGTACGACACGAAACGCGAACGGTTCTCGTGCGACGGCGCTGCCGGCAGCCACATCGGGCACACGGCGGCAGCGAAAGCCGCTGCCGCGGCGGCGGGCGGAGCGACCGCGGCGGGCAATCAGACGTCGATCGCGCATCCCGGTGCATCCGCCGCCGCTGCCGGTTCTGCGCATCCGGCCACGTCGGCGTCCGCGGCGGGGTCCGCACATCCGGCGGCATCAGCGCACCCTGCTGCGTCAGCCCACCACTAATCCGAGGCGACAGGCCGATCCGGCCTTTTCTCGCGCGAACGGCCTGGAATTCCCGCGTTCGCCACATTGTTGCGTATGGGCCATGATTTCGGCACGATTTAAGAGCCCGTGCACGTGACCGTCCGCAGCGTCGTCTTTTCTGCTCTCGCGCTCCTCGCATTTTCGGGGAGCGCAGCGGCGGACATCTTCAGCTACACCGACGCGAACGGCGTGATCCATTTTTCGAATCGCGGAGGCGGCCAAGGCAAGCTCTACATGAAGGGCGACGCCCCACGCCCGGGCGTCGGATCCGGCGTCATGCCGCAAGATCACGATCCGGCGCGATTCACGCGCTACGACGATCTCATTCGCGAGTCGTGCGCGCTCTATCAAATTCCCGAGCAGCTCGTGCGCGCGGTGATCAAGGTCGAGAGCGACTACGATCCGCGCGCGATCAGCGTCACCGGCGCGCGCGGCCTCATGCAATTGATGCCCGACACCGCCGACCGCTTGCAAGTGCGCGACATCAACGATCCGCGCGAGAACATTTTCGGTGGCGTGCGTTTTTTGCGCATCCTCGCGAACGATTTCAACGGCGACCTCGAGCTCACGATCGCCGCGTACAACGCGGGTGAGGACGCGGTCATTCGCTTCGGCGGAATTCCGCCGTACGGCGAGACGCGCGACTACGTCGTGAAGGTCACGAGCTTCTATCGCCGGTATCGCACGATGCCCGACGTCGTCGAAGCGAGCTTGCCGGGAATGCCTCCGGCGCCGCCGGTCACACCGACGCAGAACACCACGCCGACGATCACGCAGTGAAGCGCACGGACGCGCGGCACGTTCGCGCGCCTGCGCTCGCCCTTGCCTTCGCGTCGACGCTGGCCGCTTGTGCGGGCGCACCGGCACCGCCAGCGAACGCGATCGCGCCGGAGCCGAAGCCGCCCGCGACCGTCGCCACGCCGACGTGCCCATCGCATCTCGCGCTCGCCGCACCCATTCGCGATCCGTTGCCGCTGCCAGCTTCCTGGGTGCATCGCGAGGCGCCCGCGCCGGCGAGCGAGACGATCGAGTGCGCGAACTTGTCTTCGCGTGAATGGAAAATCGAGGACAAAAACGGGCAGATCGTGCCTCGGCTCACCGTCGTCGCCGATCGCGGCGACAGGATTCCATTTTCGTTCCACGCGACGAAAAAAGACGACGCCGCGCTCCACGGAACGTCGCACGTGCATGCCGCGCCAGGCGGATATTGGGTGGGGTTCGACGCGGGCGAGTACGGCGGCGCGCTCTATTCGTTTTCCGAGGACGGCAAGACGCGTCATGCGCTCGGCGCCGAGAACGTCGTCGGCTTCGGAGATTTGCGAAACGGCACGATCGTCGTGACGGGCCTCGCCCATCTCGGCATGTCGGTCGGGCATCTCGCGATCGTGTCGGGCGACGCGGGCGCTTCGCAAGTGAAGCCGTGGCTCGATCTCGGCGGTGCGGCCGAGACGTTCTTCGTGGAGTCACCCGAGTCGATGCTCGTCCTCACCACCGGTGGGCTCTATCGAATCACGGCGTGCGGCGACATGAATCGTATCGCGCGCACGAACTACGACGCGCTCTATCCGAGCTCGATGCTCGAAGATTCGCACGACGTGATTTGGATCGGTATGCGTCAATTCGTCGTGCGCT
>JAICXU010000243.1 GCA_025934595.1 Polyangiaceae bacterium
AAAGCTTCGGTGTGTCCTGGCGACTCCGGCGGACCGGTCCTCGCGCGCGGCACGCACGAGGTCGTCGGCGTCGTCTCGATGAGCGCCATGGACGGCGACGATCGCACCGCAAGCCCCTCGCTCATGGCACGAATCGACGCGTTTCGCCCTGTTTTCGCGCATGCGCGGCAAATCGCAGACGGCACGCCGGCGAGCGAGCTTCCGCCCCTCTCTTGCAAAGAGCTCGCGCCCTCCAAATAAAACGAGCCAGCGCGCCAGCACGGGAAAGAATTTGAGCTTGTCCCGGCGCGCAGCTAGTACTCACGTGCATCGAGCATGTGCGGGATCGTCGGCTACGTCGGTGACAAGGATTGTGCGTCGCTCCTCGTCGAAGGGCTGAGGAAGCTCGAGTATCGCGGCTATGACTCCGCGGGGCTCGCGGTCGAAACGAGCGCAGGAAAAGTCGGCGTCGTTCGCGCCGTCGGCAAGCTCGCGAATCTCGATGCCGCGCTTGCCAAGACCCCGCTCTCCGGCAAGACGGGCATCGGTCACACGCGATGGGCTACGCATGGCCGGCCGAGCGAAGCGAACGCGCATCCGCACGTCGCCGGCAACGTCGCGGTCGTGCACAACGGCATCATCGAAAATCACGTCGAGCTTCGTCGCGGCCTCGAAGCCGCGGGCGTCAAGTTCACGAGCGACACGGACACGGAGATCGTCGCCCACCTCGTTCATGAGGAAATGGGGAAAAAACAAGGCGATTTCGCGTCGTCGGTGCGCCGGGCGCTCGCGCGATTGCGTGGCGCGTATGCGATCGCGATCGTGTGCGGTGACGTTCCGGAGACGATCTTGGTCGCAAAGAACGCGTCGCCTCTCGTCATCGGCATCGGTGACGGCGAAATGATGGCCGCGAGCGACATCCCCGCGCTCCTCGCGCACACGCGCGACGTCATTTTTCTGGAAGACGGAGAGATGGCGGTGCTCGAGAAGAAGAGCGCGACGCTCTCGACGCTCGACGGCAAACCGATCACGCGAGCACCGAAGCGCATCGATTGGTCGCCGGCGCAGGCGGAAAAAGGCGGTTTCAAGCACTTCATGCTCAAGGAAATCTTCGAGCAGCCGCGTGCGATCGAAGACACGCTCCGCGGTCGCATCGACGTGACCGCCGGCGAAATCGTCGAAGAAGAAATCGGCGTGACGGCCACGCTCGCGAAGAAAATCGCGCGCGTGTATTTCGTGGCGTGCGGCACGAGCTCACATGCCGCGATCGCAGGCCGATATTGGGTCGAGCAGCTCGCGCGCATTCCGGCCACCGTCGAGATCGGCAGCGAGGTGCGCACGCGTGAGCCCGTCTTCGGACCGGGCGATCTCGTCGTCGCCGTGAGCCAGAGCGGCGAAACGGCGGACACGCTCGCGGCCGTGCGAACCGCGAAAGCGATGGGCGCGCACATTCTGGCCGTCGCGAACGTGCTCGACAGCGCGATCCCTCGCGCGAGCGACGGCGCGCTCTACACGCACGCCGGCCCCGAGATCGGCGTCGCGTCGACGAAGTGTTTCACCGCGCAGCTCGCCGCGCTGCTCATGCTGGCCGTGCATCTCGGTCGCGCGCGAGGCGCGCTCTCGAAAGAAGAGGCGCGGCGCATTCTCGATGCGCTGCTCGCGGTACCGCACGCCATGCGCGATGCGCTCGAAGAAGCGGAGCACGTGAAGAACCTCGCGCGAAAATACGCCCGCGCCCGCGACATGCTCTTTTTGGGGCGCGGCACCGGCTTTCCCATCGCGCTCGAAGGCGCGCTGAAGCTCAAAGAAATTTCCTACATCCACGCCGAGGGCTATGCGGCCGGCGAAATGAAGCACGGTCCCATCGCGCTCATCGACGAAGAGATGCCCGTCGTCGTCGTGGCTCCGCGCGATGCGCATTACGAAAAAACGATGTCGAACCTGCACGAGGTGCGTGCGCGCGAAGCACAAGTCATCGCCGTCGTCTCGGAAGGCGACAAGGACGTCGTCGGTGTGGACGCGATTCGAGTGCCGGTCGTCGAGCCGGAGGTGCTTCCGCTCGTGACGGTGATTCCGCTGCAGCTTTTGAGCTATTTCATCGCTGACATCAAAGGCACCGACGTCGATCAGCCGCGCAATCTCGCGAAGACGGTCACAGTCGAGTAGCTCGGGATCGAGCCCGAGCCCAAATCCGAATCAGCCGATCTTGCGAAGGCGCTCGACGGCGCCACTCAGCTGCTTCAGCGAGCTGTCTTGATTCTTCGCGCTCTGCTCGATGCGCGTGGCGGTGCCGAGCACCGTTTCGGTGGCGCGCGATTGCGAGCGATGGCTTTGATTGAGCTGGCTCACCATCGAAGAAATATTTTCGATCGCGGTCGTGATCTGCCGTCCGCCGCGCGCTTGCTCTTGGGAGGAGCGCTCGACGTGTTGCGTGATGAGGCGCATTTTCTCGGCTGATTTCATGATCAGCTCGGAGCCGCGCGCTTGCTCGGCGGTGGCGGCGGCGATCTGCTGCACCGTCTCCGCGATGCGTCCGATGGCGTCGGTGACTTGCTTCGAGCCCTTGGCTTGCTCGACGGTGGCGCGGGCGATCGCGCGCACCATGTTCGTCGACTTCTGGCTCGACTCGAGGATTTTCTTCAGCGCGCGCTCGGCTTCGTTCGAGACCTCGACGCCGCGATCGACGTTCAACGCGCCGCGCTCGACGGCCACGATCGCGTTCTTCGATTCGGCTTGGATCGTCTTGATGAGGTCGGTGATCTCGCGCGTGCTCGCGCCCGCGCGCTCGGCGAGATCTTTGATTTCGTCGGCGACGACGGCGAAGCCTTTGCCTTGCTCGCCCGCTTGGGCGGCGATGATGGCGGCGTTCAAGGCGAGGAGGTTCGTTTGCTCGGCGACGTCGTCGATGACGTTCACGATCTGGCCGATCGCCTCGATGCGCGAGCCGAGATTACTGATGACGCTGACCGCTTCCTGCGAGCTCTCCTTGATGCGGTAAATCTCGCTGATCGTCTTCAAAATGGCCTCGGCGCCTTTTTCGGCGTCGAGCGCGACTTCTTCGGAGAGGCGCGCGGTTTCGTTCGCGTTCGATTGCACTTGGTCGATCGAGACATCCATCTCGTTCATCGACGAGCTCGTCTCTTCGGCCGTGAGCGAGAGCGCGTCGACGTTCTTCGCGACCTCTTTGATCGAGTACGCCATCTCTTCGATCGAGCTCACCGTTTCGCGCACGCTGCCGGCGAGCTCGCCGACGTTCTCCGCCACCTCGTCGCTCGTCGCCGTCATGTCGAGGTTAGACGAAGACGATTACTCGGCGCTCGTCGCGAGGGCCTCGACGCCTTGCGCGATGTCGCTGATCGCCTTCGCCATCTCGGCGATTTGCTTCGAGGTCTCTTCGGCTGCGGACAGCTGCGTGCGGACACCCTCGGCGAGCTTTCGCGTGAGATCGTCGAGCACTTTTTCGGCTTCGTCGATCTGCATCTGTCGTTCGCCGGTCGCGGCGACGTCTTTTTTGCGCTGCGATGCGACGGCAGAGAGCTCCTCGTACACGCGCTCGAGATCGGCGGACGCCGATGCAGGCGCGCGGACTTTTTCGCCGTTCGCCGAGCTGCGCACCGCTTCGACGAGGCCCGCAAGCGATTCGCCTCCGCCCGATGCGGTCGTGACCACGATCAAAAGAAGACCGACGATGGCGACCGCCATCACGGGAAGCGCCTGGTCTTTGATGACGAACGAAGCGGCGAGGGCAGCGGCGCCGAGAACGAATGCCGTCCAGTGTTTGGGAGTGAACGTCATCGCTTGGACTTCGCGCGAGCGTACGCGGGCCGCAACATCGACTCAAGCCTGGCGGTCAGAGTTTCGATGGCGACGTCGCTCGCGTCGATCCCGACGAATTTCCGGCCCATTCGTGCGGCAACGGCGAGCGTGGTGCCGCTGCCTGCGTACGGATCGAGCACGACGTCGCCTTCCGAGGTCAGCGCCGACATGATTCGCTCGAGGAGAGCCTCCGGCTTTTGCGAGGGATAGCCCGTGCGCTCTCGCGAAACCGGCGCGATCACGCCGATGTCCCAGACGTCGCCGAGAGGCACGCCGCGGCTCTTTTCTTCCGTCGTCGACGATCGCGCGCGGCGGCCGGTCTCCGAAACGACGGCGCGCTGTTTGTGGGTGCCCCACGTCGCGAGCGTCGACGCGGCGAGCGGCTCGTAGAGCGTGTTCCACCGCGGCGCGCTCGTCGCGTCTTTTCGATACCGAAGCAAGACGTCATGAACGCGCTGGAAATTGGCCGTTTTCGAAGGCCAGCGCCGATATCGCCAGACGATCTCGCTCGCGAAACATTCCTCGCCGAAGATCTCGTCCATCATCACCTTCACGTAGTGGCTCGTCTTCGTGTCGACATGCACGACGATCGATCCGTGCGGCGCCAAGAGATCACGCGCGCGGGTGATGCGATCGCCGAGCGCCTGCAAATACGCCGCGCGATCGGTCCACCGATCGTCGAACGCTACGCGTGTCGTGCGGTGACCCGGCGTCTCTCCTTTGACGATTTTCGCGTGAAGCCGCCCGGTCAAGAAAGGCGGGTCCATGTAGACGAGCGTCACCGACTCAGGCTTCTTGCCCGCGAGAGCGGTCAGGACCTCGAGATTGTCGCCCTGGTAGACCTCGCCGGCCTCGAACTTGGCGGCCGGCGCGAGCTCCCGAATCTTGGCGACCGCCGGCCGATCGAAAATCGAGCCATTTTTCCCGCTCCACGCGAGGGTCACGGGCCGCTCTCTCATCACACCCAAATTGTATTTGGCGCCATCTCCGCCCGTAAAGTTTTCGGCCTTCGCCCTCTTGACTGTTGCGCGGCGTGCCGATGAAATCCTCTGCCCAGCGAAAGGCACACCACGATGCTCACGGTCGGCGACAAGATCCCCTCGTTTTCCCTCACCAATGACTCGGGCGACACCATCACCGATCAGTCGTTCGCAGGAAAAACGGTCGTTCTTTATTTTTATCCGAAAGACGACACGCCGGGCTGCACGCGCGAGGCGATCGCATTCACCCAGAACGTGGACGCATTTCGAAATGCAGGCGCCGAGGTCGTCGGCGTATCGCGCGACTCGCTCGATAGCCACGGCAAGTTCAAGAACAAGTACGCGCTCAAGATTCCGCTTCTCTCGGATCCGGAGCTGCAGCTCCATCGCGCGTTCGGCGCGTGGGGAAAGAAAGTCCTCTATGGCAAGGAGCACGAAGGCGCGCTTCGGAGCACGTTCATCATCGACAAATACGGCACGGTCGTGCGCGTCTTTCCGAGCGTCAAAGTCGACGGTCACGCCGAAGCGGTCCTCGCGGCGCTGACGGGCGAGGCCCCGCCGATGTCGCACAACAAGACGATGATGCCGCCGGCCAAGAAGGCGAAGGCGGCGAAGAAGATCAAGACCGCGACCAAGACCAAGACCAAGGCGAAGTCGAAACCGAAGTCGAAACCGAAGTCGACGGCGAAGAAGAAGAAGACGGCGAAGACGAAGACGGCGAAGCGGAAGGGCAAGAAGAAGTGACCAAGAGCCCCGATAGCGCTGCGCCCACCGTTCGTCTTTCGGCCGTTCCGGCTCAGAAACAGCTTGTTTTTTCGGGTATTCAGCCGTCGGGCGAGCTTCATATCGGCAACTACTTGGGGGCCGTGCGCACGTGGCAGAAAATGGTGGAGGATCAAAAAGAAGATTTGATCTTCTGCATCGTCGACGCGCACGCCATCACGCAGCCGTACGATCCCGTCGAGCTCGTGGCGCGCACCATCCGCCTCGCCGGAGATCTCATCGCGTGCGGCGTCGATCCCGAG
>JAICXU010000296.1 GCA_025934595.1 Polyangiaceae bacterium
GGCCAGTTTTACGTGGTTTTCGACAACTCTCCGGCCGCGGGCACCGTCGCGCCTCCGAACAATCCGCTCGACGATCGCGCGGCGACGGTGAGCTACGTCGTGCAGGTCGGCGATGCCCCGTAGCGGTGCGTTTCCCCGAAAAATGCGGGCGCGTCTGCTGTAGTCTGGATCAACTGTGACGACAGGGGCGCCCAGCGATCCTCTGAGCTTGATCGGCAAGACGTTGGCGGGTCACTTCCTCGTCCAACGCCTCACGGCCGAAGGGCGAACGAGTCTCATCTACAAAGGCGAGCACGTCGGGCCGAAGCGTCCCGTCGCGCTCAAGTGCCTCAAGATTTCGCTTCAGCTCGATGCGCCGCGCGCCGACACGTTCTTGAAGCGTCTTCGCGAAGAGACGCGAAGCTACGGTCAGGTCGCGCGCAACGAGCCGCATTTCGTGCGCAGCATCGGCACCGGAATGACGGCCACGAAGAACGGCAATCACGTCCCGTACTCGGTGCTCGAATGGCTCGACGGCTTCTCGCTCGCGCAAGACATCGACATGCGGGCGCGCGTCGGCGAGCGCCGGAGTCTCGAAGAAACCTCGGACCTGCTCGCTCCCGTCGCGCGCGCGCTCTCCGCCGCTCACGTGCAGAAAGTGATTCACGGCGACGTCGGCTCGAACAACATTTTCCTCTCGCGCATCTTCGGCGACACGATCGACGTGAAGGTCCTCGACTTCGGCATCTCGCGTGTCGTTCGCGACGTCACCCTCGAGCTGTCTCCCAGCGGCGCGCCGCCGCCGACGAACGATCCGTTCTGGTCGACGTCGCCGGGATACGCCGCGCCCGAGCAAGAAGATCGATCCCTCGGTGAAGTGGGCACGTGGACCGACGTCTACGCGCTCGCCGTCGTGTTCATGGAAACGCTTTCGGGAAAGCTGATTCGCAATCGATCGCCATTGCCGAATGCGAACGGCGTCGCGTTGCCCGAAGGCGTCGAGCGCGTTCTCGAGCGTGCGCTGATGAAACAGCCGAGAGAACGTTGGCCGAGCGCGGGAGAATTTTGGGCGGCTCTCGAGGACTCGCTGCGCGTCGCGGCCATGAAGCTGCCGTCGCGGCCACCGGCGGCCACCGCTGCGACTTCGTCGTCGATGGCGGCCGCAGCCGACGCTGGCGGTCGCACGATTCGCATGGAGACGCCGATGGAGTTCGAGCTGCGTGCAGACGCGACGCGCACGCCCATCGAAGGCATCGTCGGCAAGGCGACGATGCGAATGGGCTCCGTCGTTTCGCCGGAGCCGCCGAAGGTCGGTCCCAAGGTCATGCCCGCTGCTGGCTCGAGGGCGCCGTCGCCCAGGCCGGTTCCAAAGCCGTCGCCGAAACCCACGACGCCGAAATCGCCGCCCGTGAAATCGGTGACGACGAAACCCGTGGAGGGCACTCATCATCCGATCGTCGGCACGCCGGTGATCCTCGCGGAGCCGGCGGCGGCTCCGGAGAAGGGCCCATTGCGGAAGCCGATGGCGCCGCCACCCTTTCCACGGAAGGAGGCGAAAAAGGAGACTGCGCCGGCGCCGCCACAAGACGCGCCTGCGCCGTCCTCCACGGCCGCGCCTTCGAGCGCGCGCACGTCCGCGCCTCCGCCGCCGCCTGCGCCGGGAGCCGTGATTCCGATCGCGCCCGGTCCGGCGGCTGCTTCGTCGTCGCAAAAATTGCCCGCGGCGCCGACGTCCGGGAAAGGTCACATCTCGCAACGCTTGCCGGTCGCGGGAGATCAAAAAGCGGTGAACGCGGCGCCCGCAAAGGCGTCGAACGTGTTCGTGGAGGATCTGCCGTCGGTGATTGTCGAGGGCGGAGCCGCGTCGGCGCGACCCGATCGCGCGCGCGGCGCCGACACGATTCGAATCAACCCGCCGCAAAATCCGAACGCGCCGCCGATGCACTTCGCGTCTCCGGGGATCGGCTTCGTTCCGCCGCCGCCTCCGCCGCAGCTTCCGGTCGCTGTTCCGCCCGGACCGGCGGGGCTTCCGCCGCCTCCGCTCGTCGCACGCCCGGGCGTCATCATCATGCCGCCCGGAGCACCGCCGAGCCCGCAGCGGCGCATGTCGTACGAGGAGCGCCGCACGAACGAGCGGCATCGTATTTACGTCGTCGTCGTCATCAGCTTCATCTTGGCGTTCCTCGCCGGCGGCACGTTTTTGATGCTTCACCTCATTCGCTCGCATCATTGATCGCGCGCCGTCGGGTTTCCTTCCGGTCGCGCGTGTTACCCTGAGACCCCCCATCGCCTAGAGGCTCGCCATGTCGGACGCACCCACCTCCATTCGCCACTCCGAACCGAAAGAGGACGCGGCGCTCGCGCAAGAAGCGCGCACGCACGTCGCCGAAAATCCGACGCTCCAGCTCATGGCCGAGCTCATTGCGAAGCTGCGCGCGTCGCGGTTCGCGTGGTGGACGCCGGAGTCGCTCCGCGATGCGTGGAGCGCGAACGATCGCATGCGATGGTTCGAGCAGCGGCCCGACATTCGCCAGCGCATCACGAGCGGCCTCACGGGTCTCGCTCCGAAAGCCGCGCGCAACAAACAGCCTGATTTCCAAGCTGCGCTCGTCGACTCGGTCGTCGACGACGGGGACGTCACCGCGGATCAATTCGAAGGGGCCTGGGATCCGATCGAGCTCGCCGCATACGCGCCGGTCTCGGAAATTTGGCATCGCTTTCGTGAGCGGATGCCGTGGGATCAAGATACGTCGGCGCATCAAGAGCTCGTCGGCTGGCTCATCGACTCGCTGCTCGCGAGCTCGAGCTCGTTCGAAGGCATGACGCGGAAGCCGATCTTGAGCTCGCATACCGTGCGAACCACGATCCCCGGAAAAATCTGGCACTCGAAGATCCCGCTCGAGATCCGCGTGGCCATCGACGATCTCCGTTTCCAGCGCGAGCGCGCGAAGCCGGGCGAGCCGTTCCACGCGATTCACGATCTCAGCGTCGCGACGCCCACGATCATCGCGACGAACATTCCGCTGCGCGAGCTCGTGCGCGTCGTGGACGTCGCCGAAAAAGCGATGGCGCTCCCCGCGAAAGGCGCGCAGCAAGCGACGTCGGGACCGAAAGAAGGATCGAAAGGCGACGTACCAAAATCGGCCGCCCAACCTCCACCTCCAGCGCAACCGGCCGTGCCGCCGCCGCCGGAAAAGACGGAAAAAGCCGCCGCCGAGAAGGTTGCCGCAGAAAAAGCGACCGCAGAAAAAGCGGCGATGGAAAAATCGGCGGCGGAGCGAGCTGCGGCAGAGAAAGCGGCCGCGGAAAAGGCAGCCGCCGACAAAGCCGCGGCCGAAAAAGCGGCTGCCGACAAAGCGGCTGCCGACAGGGCCTCCGCGGAAAAACAGGCGGCTCCCGAGAAGACCGCGCCGAAATCGGCTATCGAGCGCATGGCCGAAAAGGTCGTCGAAAAAGTGAAAGAGGCGGCAGCCCCGAAGTCCGCTGCGGGCTTCCCGCCGCCGGGTGGAACCGGAAAAATGGGGACCGTACCTGCCGTCGGAGCTCCGCTGCCGGTGCCCGCGCCGCCGGGTGAGCCGATCACGTCCCGCGGACCGAAGAACAACGACGACTTCGGAGCGGAGAGCGATCGCGGCGACGACATCATCGTCGAGACCGACGACGACAGCTTCAAATTCGACGACGAAGAGGTCGAAGGCACCGGCGTCGGAACGAAAGAAGATCCTCGCGGGTTGTCGAAGAAACCCGAGCCGCCCCCGCCACCCGCGAAGCGCTAGACGCGCTAGAAGCGGAGAATCTTTGCGGTCGTAGGACGGGGGGACTATGACGGTTCTCCCTGAGGCTCATGAGCACACCTCCCCCGGAAGAGAGCGAGCCCGTTTCCGCGCCAGCGGCGAAGCCTCGCTCCGATTCTCCGGCGGCGAGCGATCGCCCGGTCCAGGCGGACGACTTTCCGGATCAAGGCCCGCTCGTTCCGGCAGGGGGGCTGAAGCGCATGCTCCGCGCCGCGTATTGGGCGGCGTGGTTTTTTTCTCTGCCGCTGATGCTCGCGGTCGTCTTCGTGTGGGCGCTCACGCCGCCGGTGGGAATCGAGCGCGTGGATCTCATCGGCTCGATTCAGAGCTTCGTGCGCGAGCAGCCGGTGCCGGTCGGCATCATCGCGTTCACGCTGTTCGAGGTCTTGATCTGGCAGCTGCGCGATCGCTTGCCGTTCGCGAAATATGCGTATCCGCCGCTCCGCGACGATCTGCCGGCTTCAGCGCGTCCTGCATACGAGCGCTCGCGCGCTTTGCTCGAGGAAGCCGAGTCGATCCAAGCGCGAAACGAAGCGGAAATTCGCCGCGATTTGTCCGCCGCCGAGCGAGCCGAGGTGAGCGACGCGCTCGATGCGCTGCGAAAGGCCATGCACGCGAAGCCGTTCGACGAGGACGCGCTTCTCGATGCGCACGCCAAAGCCGAGACCGAGATCGACGCAAAGCTCGGCCGCTGGCGCAAGAGCGAGGTCAGGGAATATCTCGAATCGATCTTGGTCGCGGTGGCCGTGGCGATGGCGCTCCGCGCGTTCGTGATCGAAGCCTTCAAGATCCCGAGCGGCTCGATGATCCCGACGCTGATGGTCGGCGACCACATCTTCGTGAACAAGTTCATCTACGGACCGGCGGTGCCGTGGTCGGACGCGCGCTTTTGGACGAGCATGCCGCCGAAGCGCGGTGACGTGATGGTGTTCGCGTATCCGGAGCAGCCGTCGCAGGATTTCATCAAGCGAACGATCGCGCTGCCGGGCGACAAGCTCGAGGCGCGCAGCGGGCATCCGTGGATCAACGATTGGGAAGTGCCGCACTGCAAAGTGGGCACGTACACGTACGACGACATCGACACGCCGCTCGGTCATCACGAAGGCGAGCTCGACGTCGAGTTCCTCGAAGATCAGGCCTACCTCACGTTCTACGATCACACGTCCGTGTCCGGATATCAGGGACCGTTCATCGTGAAGCCCGGCGAGGTCTACGTGATGGGCGACAACCGCAACAACAGCCACGACTCCCGAATGTGGTGGGGCGGTCAAGGCGGCGGCGTTCCCTTTCCGAACATCCGCGGGCGCGCGCTCTTCGTGTGGCTCAGTGTTTCGGACCAAGGCTTCGATTGGTCGCGTTTGGGCGCGCCCGTCATGGGCCGTCCGCGGCTGCCACCGTCGATGAGGGCGATGCAGGGGGATCTGGATCGGTGCATGAAGGATCGACCGCCGCGGGCGAAGACGCATCCGCCTGCGCCGCACTGACGCTGTCGCATTGCAGCGTTGTCTCGACGGCGCGGAGCGTGGATCGGAGCACTCGCGGTAGGGCGAGTTTTGTTCTAGTGGGCCTTAACGGCCC
>JAICXU010000271.1 GCA_025934595.1 Polyangiaceae bacterium
TCATCGTCAATCACATGCTCGAGCTCGGGAAAAAATCGCAGCAGATCGGCGGCGTCCTCGACATCGTGTCGGAGCTCGCCGAGCAGACCAACATCCTCGCCATCAACGCGACCATCGAAGCGGCGGGCGCGGGAGATTCGGGCAAACGCTTCGCCGTGGTCGCCGACGAGATTCGCAAGCTCGCCGATCGCGTGTCGGGATCGGCAAAGGAGGTTCGGAGCCTCATCGACGACGTGCGGAGCGCCGTGAACACGACGGTGATGACGACCGAGACAGGATCGAAAGCCGTGGAGACGGGATCGAAGCACTTCGGCGAGGTCACTTTGGCGTTCAAGGAAATCGCACGCGAGGTCCAGACGACCACGCAAGCAGCAAAAGAAATCGAGCTCTCGACGAAGCAACAGTCGACGGCCGTCGAGCAAGTGAACGTGGCGATCACGAGCGTGGCGCAAGCCTCGAAAGAGACGGCGGTGAGCACCGACCAGACGTTGCAGACGGCTTCGCAATTGAGCCTCCTCTCGCGCGATCTCCTGAAGATCGTCCAGCCCGAGATCGACACGCTGCCGCGACACATTCCGAGCTGACCATGGCGGGGGATCCGTACAAATACTTCCGCATCGAGGCGCGCGAGATCGTCGAGGAAATCGGCAAAGGCGTGCTCGAGCTCGAGCGAGGGCCGGCGTCGGCCGAGCTCGTCGCGCGTCTGTTTCGTCTCGCGCATACCTTGAAGGGCGCCGCCCGCGTCGTGAAAGAGCGGCAAATTGCCGATGATGCGCATGCGATCGAAGATCTGCTCGCGCCGCATCGAGAAGGTGGCAGCATCGTCCAGCGCGATCGCATCGAAGAAGCGTTGAAAATTCTCGATGCGATGTCAGCACGCGTTTCTTCGCTCGCGGCCGCGCCGCCGTCGAAAGGGTCGGGATCCGAAAATGTGCACGTGCCGAATCTCGCCGTCTCGGTCGAGGAGCCCGCGCGTGCCCTTCGCAACGAAGTGTCCGAAGTGGACGCGCTCCTCGAAGGCGTGGCCGAGGTCGCCGTGCCGCTCGCACGCGCGCGTCGAAGCCTCGAGTCGTTCGAGCCCGTGCACCGCATGACCGATCTCTTGCTCGCGCAGCTCGCGTCACCGCCATCGAACGGCGACGCTTCGTCGTTCTCGGCGCGTGGGGCGATCGAGGAGCTGCGTCGATCGCTCACGACTCTCGAACGAAGCCTCGTCACGGGTATGGAGCAAGCCGATCGCGAGCTCCGGCAAGTGCGCGAGGCGGCGGAGCGACTTCGTTTGATGCCGGCCGGTGCGATGTTCACGTTTCTCGAACGAGCGGCGCGCGACGCCGCGGTGGCGCTCGGCAAACGCGTCGTATTCGAAGCCGTCGGCGGTGACGTCCGCCTCGACGGCGACGTGCTCGGTCCCGTGCAAAGCGCGCTTTTGCAAGCCGTTCGCAATGCCGTCGCACATGGCCTCGAGATGGACGCCGAGCGCACCGCGGCCGGAAAATCGATCGACGGTCGCATTCGCATCACCGTCGAGCGCCGCGGAAATCGTGTCGCATTCGCATGCACGGACGACGGACGCGGCATCGACGTCGATGCGGTTCGCCGCGCGGCGACGAAGCGTGGCCTGACCCTCACACACGAGGAAGAGCGCGATCCGCGCGCGGTCACGCGCCTCCTCTTGAAAGGCGGCATCAGCACGTCTGCGGCCGTCAGCGCCGTCTCTGGACGCGGCGTCGGTCTCGACGTCGTGCGCGAGGTCGCGGCACGTCTCTCGGGCGAGGTCGACATCCGCACCGAGCCGAAGAGGGGAATGACGCTCGAGATCGTCGTGCCCGTCACCCTCTCCACCGTCGACGTGCTCGTCGTCGAAGCGCGTGGCGTGCTTGCCGCCGTGCCGCTCGAGCGCCTGCGTTGCACGGTGCGCATCACTCCGGCCGACATCGTGCGCGATGCCGCGGGCTCGACGATCCTCATCGATGGCGCGATGTTGCCGTTCGCGCAGCTCGCGCGGATTTTGGGCGCCGCCGATTCCGACGAGCCGGCTGCGCGAGGAGCGTCGGCGCTCGTTCTCGAGTCGTCCGAGGGCGGCGCGGCGATCGGCGTCGATCGTATGCTTCGCACCGAAAGCGTCGTGCAACGAGCGCTCACGAAGCTCGCGTGCGCAGATCCCGTGATCGCCGGAGTCTTTCTCGACGCGACGGGGGCGCCGCAAGCCGTCCTCGACGGCGAGGCATTGGCTCGCGAAGCGCGCCGAGGCTCTGCGTTTTCCGCACGGAAAAAAGCAGCAAAAAAACCGATCCTCGTCATCGACGATTC
This sequence comes from Polyangiaceae bacterium, assembly GCA_025934595.1. Classification (GTDB taxonomy): domain Bacteria; phylum Myxococcota_A; class Polyangia; order Polyangiales; family Polyangiaceae; genus JAICXU01. Next base: position 2,311 of record JAICXU010000271.1, read on the forward strand.
GATGACGACGCGCATGCTGGAGCAGGCGATCCTCGAGTCGGCAGGCTACGAGGTCGACGTGGCGACCTCCGCAGAAGAAGGTCTCGAGCGCGCGAAGGCTCACTCCTACGCGCTCTTCCTCGTCGATGTCGAAATGCCTGGCATGGACGGCTTCACGTTCGTCGAAATGACGCGCGCCGATCCCGTGCTGCGGGCGACCCCCGCGATTCTCGTGACGTCGCGCGCCGCGCCGGAAGACAAGAAGCGCGGCGAGGCGGCCGGGGCGAGCGGATACATCGTGAAGAGCGAGTTCGATCAAAACGAGCTGCTCCGCCGTATCCACGAGCTCGTAGGTGTCGCATGAGCAAGATTCGCGTCCTCGTCGTCGAAGATTCGCTCACGGTTCGCAAGCGGCTCTGCGAGGTGCTCGCGACGGATCCCGAGATCGAGATCGTCGCCGAAGCGGAGAACGGCAAACGCGCCGTGGAGCTGTGCGACGAGCTTCGCCCCGACGTGCTCACGCTCGATCTCATCCTGCCGATCATGACCGGGTTGACCGCGACCGAATACATCATGGCGCATTTCCCGACGCCCATTCTCATCGTGTCGGCGTCGACGAATCGCGGCGAGCTCTTCAAGACGTACGATGCGCTCGCTGCGGGCGCGGTCGACGTGCTCGAGAAGCCGCGCGGAGACGAAACGGACGACGCGTGGTCGGAGAAATTCTTGGCGACGGTGAAGCTCGTCTCGCGCATCAAGGTGATCACGCATCCGCGCGCCAAGCTCGGCGGCTACACGCAATCGAGCGCGCCTCCCTTCACCACTGCACAAAACCCGCGAAATACGCAGGTGATTGCGATCGGCGCGTCGACGGGCGGACCCAGCGCCATCGTCGACGTCCTGCGTGCGATTTCCGCGGGCGCTCCGATTTCCATTCTCGTGGTCTTGCACATCGATGAGCCGTTCGGCTCCGCCTTCGCAGAGTGGCTCGACGATCAAGTCGCGCATCGCGTCGCCTACGCGCGCGGCGGAGAGCCGATGGATACGCCCGGCGTGCTCATGGCACCGCCGGGTCGACACATGGTGATCGAGAACGGACGCGTGCACCTTCATTCTGGGCCCGAGCGACACTCGTGTCGCCCGTCGGTCGACGTGCTCTTCGAATCGCTCGCGAAAGACTGCGGCAAGGGTGTGTCCGCGTGCCTTCTCACCGGCATGGGAAAAGACGGCGCGCGAGGTCTCCTCGAAATTCGCCGCGCCGGCGGCTTCACGGTGGCGCAAGACGAAGCGACCTCGATCGTCTACGGCATGCCGCGCGAAGCGGCGCTGCTCGGTGCCGCCGATCTCGTTCTTCCGCTCGGTAAAATCGGCGCCGCGCTCGCGCGATCGACGGGAAGATCATGAGCGATTCGGTCCTCATCGTCGACGACAGCTTGACCGTCCGCATGGATCTCGCGGACGCGTTCGAGCACGCCGGGTTCTCGGCGCAAAAGTGCAGCACGCTCGCCGAGGCTCGTACGTTTCTCGCGAAAGAACGTTTCTCGCTCGTCATCCTCGACATTCTCTTGCCCGACGGCGACGGCGTCGATCTCCTCGACGAGATTCGCTCGTCGCATCTTTCCGATGCGCCCGTGCTTCTCTTGTCGACCGAAGCGGAAGTGAAGGATCGCATCCGCGGTCTGAAAGTCGGCGCGGACGACTACATCGGCAAGCCGTACGACGTGAAGTACGTGCTCGCGCGCGCGAGCGCCCTCATTCGAGAAAAATCGGGGGCAAGCCGCGAGCGCGCGCTCGTGCTCGTCATCGACGACAGCCCGACATTTCGCGAGGTGCTCAAAAACGCGCTCGAATCCGCGGGATACGCCGTGATGCTGGCGGCGAGCGGCGAAGAAGGATTGCACGTGGCGGGCGCGTCCCGCCCCACCGCCATTCTCGTCGACAGCGTGATGACCGAAATCGACGGCGCCACGTTCATTCGGCGCATTCGGCTCGATGCCGCGCTCCGCGGAACGCCGTGCGTGATGCTCACCGCCTCCGAAGCCGACGGCGCCGAGCTTCGCGCGCTCGACGCCGGAGCAGACGCATTCGTACGCAAGGAAGAAGACATCGCGGTCATCCTCGCGCGTCTCGCCGCCGTGCTCCGAAGCGCGGTCGCGGAGCGAAATCAGAACGAGACGCTCCTCGGACCGAAGCGCATTCTCGCGGTCGACGACAGCGCGACGTACTTGAGCGAGCTCGGCGACATGCTGCGCGGGGAAGGGTACGACGTCGTCGTCGCCCGGTCAGGCGTTGAAGCGATCGAAATGCTCGGGATGCAATCGTTCGACTGCATCCTGCTCGATCTCCAAATGCCGGACCTCGACGGCACCGAAACGTGTCGCCGCATCAAAGCGTCGCCCACCGTGCGCGACATTCCGCTCATCATGCTCACCGCGCTCGAGGACCGCGGCGCGATGATCGACGGCCTCGCGAGCGGCGCCGACGATTTCATCTCGAAGTCGAGCGAGGTGGACGTCCTCAAGGCGCGCGTACGCGCTCAGCTACGGCGCAAGCAGTTCGAGGACGAACATCGGCGCGTGCGGGAGGACCTGCTGCGCAGCGAGATGGAAGCCGCCGAGCAGCGTTCGGCGCGCACGCTCGCGGAGGCGAAGGCAGCACTCGTCGATCAGCTCGAGCGAAAAAATCGCGAGCTCGAAGCGTTCAGCTACTCCGTCTCCCATGACCTGCGCGCGCCGCTGCGGACCATCGACGGCTTCAGCCAAATCCTGGAGGAAGACCATCCGGAGCTCAGCGACAGCGGCCGCGAGCAGCTGCGGCGGATTCGCAGCGCCGCGCGACGGATGGGTGAGCTCATCGACGACTTGCTCGCACTGTCTCGGGTCGGCCGTGCGCAGATCGCACGCTCCGCCGTGGACGTTGCGAGTCTTGTGCGAAGCGTCGTCGAAGAGCTGCAGCGTCGAGAACCCGGTCGGCGCGTGACGATACGGATCGAGGACGACCTACACGCCCATGCCGACGCGGGTCTACTGCGGGTCGTGCTCGAGAATCTCGTTGGCAATGCGTGGAAGTTCTCGTCGAAGACTTCGGATGCGGTCATCGAGATCGGGGCGCTCCGCCAGCAGGCAGGGGTCGTGTACTTTGTCCGGGACAACGGCGCGGGCTTCGACGCTGCGTACGCCGGAAAGCTCTTCGCGCCCTTTCAGCGGCTTCACACCGAGGCGGACTTTGCGGGCACCGGGATCGGCCTCGCAACGGTCTACCGCATCGTCGACCGCCACGGCGGACGCGTCTGGGCCGA
>JAICXU010000377.1 GCA_025934595.1 Polyangiaceae bacterium
AGCTCGTCGGGGCATTCTCTTTTTTCGTTCGCCGCGTACGGCCACGCGTTCGCTTCGGCGTGCACGCAGACGAGATTTTCGGAACGCTCGCGCAGGACGAGCGGAATGCGCGTGCGTGGATCGACGGGGATTTTCGGCCTTTTCTTCGCGTGCCGCGGCCGGCTGTTCTGACCGACGAACGAGAGCTGCGCGTCGACCATCGCGCGAAAGGGATCGAGCATCGTGAGAAAGCGATCGTCGCCTTCGAGCACCGAGAGCACGTGCACGAGCGCTTCGATGGTCGAGACGTAATCCTCGTGCGGCTCGCGACGAATGCGATATGCGGACGGCGCTTGCGGGCGAAACGCGTAGCGCGGCAGCTCCTTCAAGATCGGGTTTTGGTTCACGAGCTTCTTCGCCTGCCACCACGTGCCGTCGACGACGACGAGCGTGATGGGCCCCGGCGGCGGATTTTTTTCGACGTCGATCGCGCCTTCTCCCGGATAGAGAAGCGCGGCGGGACGCGCGGGATCGGCGAGCACGGCGGGATCCGGAAAATGAACGCCGACGTGCAGCTTTGCGTCGGGGAGACAACGCGCCGCGATGCGCGCGGTGTTGATCGGAACTTTGCGCTCGCGCGGATGCTGCAAAATCACGACGCGCGTTTTCGTCGTGAGCGACGTGACATGACGGCACCAGCAGACGCGTTCAGGGCGCCCGCACGTTCGGCACATCGCACGCGGCTCGGTCGTCATCATGGCGCGCGCCATCTCACGGATCGGAATCGAGCGCCCCGTAGATCGTCACGCCTTTCGAACGTACCACGCGGGTCGATCCAATCCGGCCGCTCACGCCATCTCCTCGCGTGAATCTCGGCGTGCCGTAATTTTCGGCGCGCGGCGCGCTGCGTGAATTCCGTGGCGGATGATCCAAAGTGGTTTCGACGTGATCCACCTTCGACGCGAAAACACCCGCAAATTTGGCTCGAATCCGCGGCACGAGAGCTGCTCTTGCAGCATGCATGCGATCGTGGATCTCGCTCTCGGCAGCGCTATGGGCGACTCTCGCGCTTCTCGTCGTAGCCTGCTCGAGCGGATCGAGCGACGCCGTCACCGCACCGCAATCGAACAAGACGGGTGGCGAAGCGGGCGCGAACGGCGGTGCGTGCGATCTCCAAAAATCCGGTCTCTCGTTCGCGAGCAACGACCGCACGACCTGCATGCAACAAAACTGCTGCACGCAAACGGTGGAGTGCGTGAGCGGCGATCCCGACTGCGCATCTCTTCAAACGTGTCTCGCGGCGTGTCCCGTTCCCGACGCTGACGGAGGCGGAGGCGGAACGGGAGGTGGCACGGGCGGAGGGTCCGGCGGTGGAACGGGCGGTGGAACGGGCGGCGGCGATGGCGGTGGTGGCGGCACGGGCACCGGCGGTGGTGACGGCGGCGGCATGGGCACCGGCGATGGCGGCGGAACGGGCGCCGGAGCGCGCGCGTGCATCGCGGCGTGCGATGCAAAATATCCGAACGCGGTCGTCGATCAGCAGGCGTACCAAGGTTGCATCAGCGGATCGTGCGAGAGCGTGTGCGTCCCGTGAGCGCGCGAGATGGAAACACTTGTAACAATCGCGGCGATCGCACCGAGCGCGCTTGCGCGCGTTCTTTCGCGCGTGTTCACTTCGAGGACATGAGAAACGTCAAAGCCGCTCTCGTCGTCGCGCTCGTGGCATGCGGAGCCATCTCCCTCGCGATCGGTTGCAGCAGCAGCAGCGACACCGGCCCGGCGAGCGACGCTGGGGGCGGCGGCGATGTGCTCACGAGCGGCGATGCCGGTGGTGGTGGCGGCGATGGAGGGGGAGGCGGCAGAGAAGGCGGAACTCTCGTCGATGCCGGCGATGCATCGAGCGGCTTCGGCGCCGCATGCGCGGGCCCGGCGGGCCAGGACGGAGGGTGCGCCGATTCCGTGTATAATGCATGCGAAATGGTCGGTCCGAGCCTCGTGTGCACGAAGGCCTGCACCTATCCGGGCGGCGGCGGACCTCAGCCTGATCCCACGGATTGCCCGAGTCCGCCGACCTCCGGCGACTGCACGCCGAAAGGTTTTTGTAAGTAGAAACGCACGGCGGTACGCTCCGAGGCTCCGTCACTCACCCTAGACGCGCGTCGGATTTGCGCGCTTCACGGAGGCCATCGTGCGCGTCTCATTTCTCGTTGCGGCAACATTTGTAACCCTCGCTGGCGCGGTCGCCGGCTGCGATAGCTGCAACAAGAATGAATCGGCATCGCCCGCGCCTTCGGCGTCGACCTCGATGTCCGCCGCGCCCTCCGCGAGCGCAGCTCCGTCGTCGTCCTCGGCCGACCTCGCGCCGAGCGGCAAGATGGCGCACTGTCCGAATGCGGTGGAAGGCGCAGCGACGACGATCACGGACGTCGAGGGTGCCGTGTCGCTCGCGATCGTCGGCGCGACGCCCGACGCGATCGCGCAGATCAAAGCGCGCTCGCAAGCGCTGCTCGACGCGTCGAAAAATCAAGACGGCGGCGTGCATCACAACGGCACCGGCGAAGGCGGCGGGCAATTCGGCCGATGTCCCGTCGTCATGCGCAACACGTCGCTTGCAGTGACCGACACGAGCAGCGGCGCAACGATCGTCGTGAAGCCCGAGACACCGAAAGAGCTCGATTGGCTGCGCCGCGAGACGCGCAAGCGTTACGCCGATTTGAAAGCACCGAATGCGGCGGGCGCGGGCGGCGGAAAAATGTCGCATTGTCCGAGCGCCGCGAACGGCGCGAATACGACGGTCGCGGACGTGCCGGCCGGAGTCACGGTGACCATCACCGGAAAATCGGACGCGGTCACGACCGACATTCGCGCGCGCGTGAAACACCTGCTCGACGCAGCGAAAGATTCGGCGCCCTCGGGATCGCACGATGGAAATGGAAATGGCGGCGGAGGCATCGGTCGCTGCCCGATCGTGCTCACGGATACGAAAGTCGTCGCGAAGGACGTGGCGGGCGGATCGCAAGTGACGGTGACGTCGACGAAGCCGAACGGCGTCGATGGCCTTCGCCGCGAGACGCGCGATCGCATCGCGAGCTTCTCCCCACCCGGTGCCGCTTCTGCATCATCGTCTGCCTTGCCGAAGCCCTGAGACGCTACTGTCCACTTTTCGCGCGAAGCGGTTCGACGCGGATCCATTTGTTACAGCGATTTGGGCCGCCGGTGATCCAGACGCGATCTTGGGCAGCTGGAGATCCAGTCGCGATTCCCCGCGAAATCCGCGAATAGCGCCGATGTAGGATGGGAGAAAATCGGGCGGCGAGGTGCGGCACATCGTGTGCTGTAGGAGGCCGTATGCGCTCGTTTTCGATCCTCGGAATCGTCCTTCTTGCGGGGCTTTGCGCCTGCTCGAAGAAGACGCCGGCGGAGGGCGCGAAGGCGCAAACGGCGGCGGCATCGCTCGGCGGCCAGGGCGACGGCAACGGAAAAGGCGCACCGCCCGACGGCGTCCACGGCACGCGCAAGATGAAGGGAATCGACGTTCCCGTGTTCCTCGACGGGAGCGAGATCGCGGTGCTTCGTTACGGCGAGATGCCGGCGGTGGACAACGTCGGCACTCCGCACTCGGAAGCGTTCCGCGTGAGCGACTACCTCCGCGGCATCGGCGTCGCGCCGGAGACGGTGAAGTCGGTCTACTTCTACGACGGCACGAATCGCATCGGCAGCATCGAAGGCAGCGAGCTCGCGCAAGGCCGTGATCGTTTCAAGTTCCACTTCGCGTCCGGCGACGCGGGCAACGCGGAGACGCTCTGGGACACCGTCGGCCTGAAGAACGCGTTCATCGTGCACGAGATCCGCAAGATGGTGATCTTCGTCGCGAAGGCGCCGCCCGCGATCGACAAGAAGCTCCAGTGCATCGTCGCGCAAGACGGCCACTGCTCGGAAGACGTCCCGTACGCGCCGTCGCCCGAGCTCGCGAAAGGCACGCGCATCTATCTCGACGGCAAGATGGTGGGCTTCGTGAAGCGCCGCATGCTCTCGAACGCGACGATCGTCGGAAAAACGTCGACGGGCGACGACCAATACTCGCTCGCGAAATTCATGTCCTCGCTCGGCATCGACAACGCGAAGGTGCAATCGGTCGATCTCGTCGCCGGTGACGACATCGTCGCGCGCGCGGATGCGAGCGAATGGACGAAGGACGGAGCCAGCGTGACGTTCACGCTGCAAAAGCACGAGCACGGAAAGGGTCATATGCACGTGCCCGCGGCCATGCAGGCGAAGGGCGCGAGCGCGGACAAAGATGCGATGGCGACGGCAGTCCTCGTTCACGTCACGTCGCCGGCGTCGCATCGCGATGTCGTCGCGATCTCGGACGAAACGGAGATGAGCGCGAAGCTCGCGTCGAACGAGTCGACCGACGAAGCAGCGGGTATCGGTAGCGGGTCGGGGAGCAACTAGTCAGAGGACCGACGGAGGAATGCCATGAAGCGAAGCGGAATTTGTGCAGCATTGGTCGCAACGTTGGGCGTCATCGCCACGGGCGGCATTGCACAGGCAGACGGCTCCGGCCAGACGGTCGTTCTCAACACGTACAACGCCGTTCTTCCGCAACTCGTCGGCGACATGCTGGGTCCGAAGAACAGCGACGGGTCGATGAAGGTC
>JAICXU010001119.1 GCA_025934595.1 Polyangiaceae bacterium
GGTTTCTGCAAGCGCGCGAGCAATGCAGTCGCGCTCGATTTGACGTTTGAGATCGGACAACGAGACCGTCCCGGCGCGAACGCAGGAGTACGCGACCTCGGTGGGACCCGCTTCCGCGTTCGGGAGCGGCGCTTCCGCGTCGTCGTCTTCCTCGTCCGGAACCGGAATCGCCGACGAATCGGCGGCGATCGCGCTCCCGCGGGCAAGCGTGACGTCGCTCGGCGTCCCGTTCGCGCCGTGGTTCAGGACGACCGCGTGCATCGTGGCCGATGAGAGGCCGGAACGAACGCTGACGGGGCCGCTCGAGCCCATCGCCACGACCGAGCCGAGCGAGCGCAGGTCTTCGACGTTGTCGGTGACGTCGCTCGCCGAAACCGTATTTCCGTCTGCGAAGAGCGTGGCGGCGCGAAGCGCGTTTTCGAGCTCGCGCACGTTTCCCGGCCAACGATGCCGCGAGAGGAGCTGCAAAGCTTGCGGCGAGAGCGTCTTCGGCGCTTCGCTCCGCTCGGCCGCGATGCGTGCGAGGAGCGACTCACTGATGCGCGGCAAATCTCCGAGGCGCTGACGAAGCGCGGGGACCTCGAGCGTGATGCCGCGGAGGCGATAATAGAGGTCTTCGCGGAACTCGCCGCGTTCGACCATCGCTTTGAGATCGCGGTGGGTGGCGCACACGATGCGGACGTTCGCGCGAATGGGCTGCGTGCCGCCGACGCGCTCGAACGTGCGCTCTTGCAACACGCGAAGCAGCGCGACTTGCGTGCGCGCGGAGATGTCGCCGATTTCGTCGAGGAAGAGCGTGCCGCCTTCCGCCATTTCGAAACGACCGCGACGTCGCGCCGCCGCGCCGGTGAAGGCGCCTTTTTCGTGACCGAAGAGCTCCGAGAGGAGAAGCGTTTCGACGAGAGCCGCGCAGTTGACCGAGACGAGCGGGCCGTTCGCCCGATCGCTCGCGCGATGGAGCGCTTCGGCGACGAGCTCTTTGCCGGTACCGGACTCGCCGCGGATCAAGATCGTGCTGTCGCTCTTCGCCACCTTCTTGATGGCGGCGCGGAGACCGCGAATGGCCGGGTCGTCGCCAACGAGCTCGCGCGGCGCGGGAGGCGGTGTGCTGCGAGACCGTGACGTGCGCGGCGCCTCGTCGGCGAAGGAGATTTGGGGCTCCGATGCGTCGACCTCCGCGTCGTCCGCGATGCGAGCGCGGCCTTGGAGCTCCGTCAGCGCAACGACGTCGCGGCGCGCGAGGAACGCCGTGCGAATGTCGCCGCTGACCACGCGCGCGACCTGATCGCGCATTTCGGTCGCTTGATCGAGGTGAGTGCGCGCGCGCTCGAGATCTCCGACGGAGCGATAGAGCTCGAAAAGCAGAACGTGCGTTTCGCGGAGGAGCTCTTCTTCGCCGAGCGCCCGCGCCGCGAGGAGCGCGTCTTCTGCGGCTTGGATGTCCGGCTCGCCGGCCGCGCGCAAAATGGCCGCCTTCAAGTACGCGACTTCGGCGCGAGACTCTTCGCTCTGATTGAACGACTCCGCCTTCGCGAGATTGGCGCGAGCTCGAGCGAGGTCGCCGTCTTCGAGAGCGATTCGCGTCGCCAAACGATA
>JAICXU010000093.1 GCA_025934595.1 Polyangiaceae bacterium
CGCGGGCTTCTCCCGCAACGCGAGGGACCTTTTGACACGTCGTACATGTGTGTGCAAGTGGTATTTGGTGTTGCGATGTAGAGTCTTGGGGGGCGAGAAACGGCCCAAATTTGCCCGAGTTTTCGGGGGCGCAGTGGGCGACGGTCCTGTGGAGCGCCGAATGCTACGATTCCGCGATGGTCCTGCGAAGCCTGCGCGTCTTCGCCCTCACGACCCTCGCGATCCTCCCGGCCACGAGCTGCGGCGGCGCCGACGATGCGAGCGAAGCCTCGTCGAACGCGCCCGATGGTGGCCCGAACGCCGCGATCGACGCGCAAAGTAACGCCGGCGCGGCGGATGCGAGCCCGGTCGGAGGCTCTGCGGCGTGCAGAGCAGACGACATCGTCGCGGCGATCTCCGCCTGCATCGATGGAGGCAGTGGGCCGCGCTCCTGCCTCGCGACCGCGCGCGCCGGCAATGCGTCGTCATGCGATGCGGATGCAGACGGCATCGACGACGCGCTCGAAGACGCGATGATGAAGAGCTACGCGCCGGTCTTCGCGTTCAACTTGGGCGATGGCGGACACACGGCAGGAAGCACGGAGCCGAACTGGCCGATCAACGTCGATCACTACCTCGCCAACGCGACGGTCATCTGGCGCGTCGACGACAACGCGTCGTCGGTCGAAACGGTCGACTTGGCGCCCACGCTCGCCGCATTGCCCTCGGAAAAATTCGAAGGCCATCCCGCGGCGTCGCCCGTCCTCGGCGACGGTCCGAACTTCTGGCTTTGTCTGAATCAACCCGGCGGAAATTACTCCGACGACGCGCTCGTCACGACGATGGACGCGTCGCGCACGCTCGCGGAGGGCATCGATCTCTTCGTCGACGTTCGACCCGCCGGCAGCGATCCGCAGGGGAAATATGCCGTGATCGGGTACATGTTGTATTATGCATATAATTCCTTTTCGCTCGACAATCACGAAGGCGACTGGGAGGGCGGCGCCGTCTTCGTGAATCTCGACACCGGCGCCGTGGCCGCGCTCGACACCGAGCGACATGCGACGGCCGACACCGAAAAGCTCGTGCCCCTCGAAGGCCCGGGCGCGCTCGATGCGAAGGATCCGAACGGAGAGGCGCCCTACTACGACGTGTGCGATCCCACCGACACGAACGACATCGGCGGCGTCCGCTTCTGGGATTTCGGCGGCAAGGAACATCACGCCGTCATCTATGCCGCTGCCGGATCACACGCGTCGTACGCGTATCCGGGCGCCACGAAAATCCAAGGCGTCGGATGCAGCGAAGCCACGATGGTGCGCGACGTCCACAACGGCAACGCGGAGAAGCTCGTTCCGTTCGAGAGCGCGTACTCCACCGATTGGAGCGGCGCGAAATCGACGATCACGAACGGCGTGCATTTCGTGAACCTCGGCGAGCCTGGACACCTGCGCGCTGCCTTCAGCTCGTTCGCGGGACAATGGGGGTGTCAGCTCGGCTCGATCGCGAAGTCATATCCGGGGCCGTGGGACAACCAGAGGCTTTGCCGGCATTGGCTCACGAACGACTGGGGAAACGCGCCGCCGTTTCAGCCGAGCACGGCGACGACGTGCGAGTGATGTAGCCGCGCTTTCAGGCGAGCGCGTACTCGACCCACATCGAACGGCTTTGGCGTGGCTCGAGGATGATCAGCGATTCACCCGAGTTGAGCGCGTTGCCGGGACAGGTCCAGGGCTCGACGCACACGAAGTCTTTTCCAGCGAGCGTCCAGACGACCCATCGTGAAAATTCCGGCGAGCCGCGAAGGCGCACGGCGTGCGAGTTCGTGCGAAGCGTGCAGTCGCCGGTGTGATCGACGAGGTGAAGATCGATCTCGTTCGCGGTGAGATCGATTTTTTCGATCGCGCCCGTCTTCTTCGTGACGTTGTCGAATGCGCGCGTGGCGTTCGTGTCGACGTGCGCGCTCGCCTTGTCGGCTTGCGAAACCGCGAAGTACGGATGAAACCCGGCGCCGAACGGCATCGGCGAATCGGACTCGTTCGTGAACGTCATGTCGATGCGAAGTGAATTCGCGCCGAGCCCATACGTGTATTCTGCATTGAAATTCCAAGGATATTCACGGCGAATTTCGTCGTTCGAATGCATGCGCAGCGTGACCGAGCGCGTGTCCCTGGCGGCCACTTCCCACGCGACGTTGCGCGCGAAGCCGTGTTGCTTGAGCGAGCCTTTCGCTCCACGCCATGCGTAGGCGTCACCTTCGAGCTTGCCGGGCGACGGAAACAAGACGGGATTGCCGCCACGCACGTTCTTCGTCGGGTCTCCCAACGTCGCCTCGTCGAGGCAGAAGAGCTCGCGTCCTTCCAAGACGAGATGCGTCGCCATGCCGCCGCGTTCGGGAACGACGACGAGCCGGCTGTTCGATTCGGTGATCTCGACGTGCTTCAAAGCCTTGGTCTCGGTCTAGGTCCAGGTCTCGGTCTTCTCAGAGCGCGGCGGAAAATTCTTTGCCGAACTCGATCGGCGATGGGCGATCAGCCGGGGCCTGGGCCGTCGCCGCGCGGAGAAGCTTCGCGAGCGCCGTCGGATACGGCTTCAGACGCTCGGCGTCTTCCCACGGATCGCGGCGCATGTGCGCCATGATGCGATCGCGCGGATTTTCCACTTCGTCGAAGAACGTGCGCCCCGTCGTCACGTTGTAGATCGTGCCTGCGAGCGCGTAGACGTCGCTCCGTGGATCGAGCTCGATGGGATCGAGCACTTGTTCGGGCGCGATGTATCCCGCCGTGCCGGCAACGAAGCGACCCGCCGCGTCTTGCGGAACGCGGATCGCGCGCACCATGCCGAAATCGATGACGACGGTCGCGAGCGGCGTTGCGCGCGCAGGATCGCGGTGTTTTTCACCTTCGAATTTTTCGCCGCCTTGCAGCGGCAGCCGCAGCCAAATGTTCGCGGGCTTGATGTCGCGATGCACGAGGCCCGCGCCGTGAAGCGCCGCGAGACCCGCGCACGACTCGGCGATGACGTTTTTCAGCTCGAACAAAGTCATCGGACGCGCGGCGGCATATTGTTTCAAATCCGCGCCGATCAAATACTCGAGCACGAGGAACGGAACGCCATCGGACACGCCGCGATCGATGATGTTCGCGACGTTCGGGTGATAGAGGCCGGCGAGCGCCTTTGCTTCTTCGACGAACGAGGCCAAAATTCCCTCTCGTTCGACGTCGTTCGCTTGCGCGAGCGCGTCCGCCTTCGGGATCTTGAGGACGAAGTAGCGGTCGGCGCCGGGCTTTCGCACGAGCCACACCGATCCGATGCCACCTTCGCCGAGGGGCTTCACGAGCTCGTAGCCTTCGATCATCTTCGGCTCTTTTTTCTTCGGAGCCGGCGGCGGCGGGCGCGTGCGACCGATCGCGCCGCGCACCGCGTCTTCGAGCAGCGCCGACGTGACCGGGCCGAGCGAGGCGAGCCACACGTCGAGCATCGAAATTTCTCGCGCGCGGATCGCACGTGCGACGAGACCGGCGATGCGCGGCGCATTTTCGGTGGTGCGGCGCTGCAGCGAGTCGTCCGCGCTCTCGGCCTCCGCCGGATGCAGCGCCTTCACCGGATTCGCGAGCGCGGAATGCAATCGATCGGCGGCGAGCACGAGCTCCGTGCAGAGCGGCTCGAGACCCGTTTTGTGTCCCGCCGCTTCCGCGAACGATTCGAGCGCTTTCGAAAGCGATGCGAGCGCGTGGGCGAGCTCGGTGTCTTGGGCATGGAGCTGCGCGAGCGCGTCGGCGGCCGACGATCCCCACGAGCCATCGGCCATGCCGAGCGTCATGGCGTTGCGCAACGCTTCCGCGCGCTCGCTGGATTGCTCGAGCGCGCTCGTCGCGATCATCGGCAGGGCGGTCGCGAGCTGGAGCAGCATCTGCGGGCGATCGATGACGAGCGCCCACCACGCAGCGAAGGGACCGAGCCATTTCGCGTCGTCGACCTCACCGAGCGCCGTGCCTTGCGTCGTGTCGACCAAGCGCCAAAACAGCGCGGAAAGAGCCGTTTTCAAGCTCTCCGGGAGCTCGCGCGATCCATCCGCAAGGCCTTGCAGCTTGCGAAGCCATAGACACGTCGCGTGGCACGTGGGGCCGCGACCGGGACCGAGATCCGATTCCTCGCCGCATGCATCGAGCGCATAGCCGCCGAGGCGAATGGCGAGGACCTCGAGCGGCGCATCTTTCGTCAGGTCGGGCGCGAGGTCGACGTTCTGCCCCGCACGGCGCTCTTTCACGAGGTCCAAAATTTCCGACGGCGCCTTCGCGACCGTCTTCCATGTCTCTTCGAGATCGGGCTCGGCGATGCGATCACCCGCGGGGCTCGTCGCGAGGAGCGGTCCCCACAGGCGAAGCGCGAACGCGCGCGCGGTGCCTTCGAGCGCGTTCATCGCGGCGGCGCGACGACGTGCATCCTGCAAACCGAGGGCGACCGTGCGCGCCTCGCTGAAATTCGTGGCGAGCGTTCCTGCGAAGCGCGCGGCGCGGGCGTCCGCTTCTTCGTCGTCGTATTGCGCGGCCACGCGCACGAGATTTTCGAGACCGAGCTCGACGTCGAGCGGATCGCGCTCGGCGTCGTCGATGGCGTCGGTGACGGCGAGGACCTCGAGCCAGCGACGCGATTCATCGAGCGATTCGGGTCGCGCGAAACGCGCACGTTCGCGAAGCGCACGAAGCGGCTTTTCGACCTCGGCCTCGTGATAGCCACGACGCCAGATCGTCGCGAGCCCGCGCGCCATCGCACGTGCCGCGATCGCTCCGCCGTCACCGGCGACGACGCGAGCGGCGAGCTTGTTCCACACTTCGCGACGCTCGAAGAAAAGATACGGCGTGGCGGCGGCGATCGCCGCGAGCACCCATCCTTCTTCGTCTTTCGCATTCAAGATCGCGTTCATTTGCGTCGCGAGGAATTTCAGGCGATCGGCCGGGAGCGAAGCGAACGCGGTCGTCGCGCGCTGCCGCAAGATCTTCGATTCGCCGAGCGCCCAATCGAGCAGCGTGCCTTCGAGCTGCTCCATCGCGCCCGTCAAACGTCCGAGCGCGCGCGCCGCATGAACCCACACGAGCGGCTCGGGGTGGAGCAAGAGGGGTTGCAGCACTTGCAGCGTTTTTCCGAACAGCTCGTAGTCGGTCGCCGGCGGAATGCCGCCCACGCTGATCTCGAGACAACGCGCTGCGAGCACGCGGCCTCGCAACGCGCCCCGCGCGGGGCCTCGCACCATGACCTCGAACGTGTCGTTCGAGGCCCAAATCCATTTTCCGAGCGCCGGCACCTCGCGTGCGCTCGCGCCCGCTTCCCAAATCAAGATCTCGAGCCGCGCGCGCGCCTCCGCATTTTGCGGCTCGAGGAGGACGTTTCCATTTCCGAGCAGCGGCGCGCACGCGAGCGCGTCGAGGAGCGGTCCTTCGACGACACGCGCGCGAGCGACCGCGGCGATGCGATCCGCGAAGCGATCTTGCTTCGCGGATGCGTGCAAATACGGGGCGATTTTCGCGTCGCGACGCCACGTGCTCGCTTCGCACCACGAGAAGAGAATCTCGCCGACGTCTTCCTCGAAGAGCGGCAGGAGAAGCTCGAGCTCCTCGTCGGAGTGCGAGGCCTTCGAAAAGGCGTCGCCGAGGAGATCGGCGGCGGGCTTCAGATCGGCCGCGAGCTCCGGATCGATTTTTTGCTGCGAGCCCACGCGACCTGCGGCGCGCCATCGCGCTTTCAATGCGTCGCGCGTTTCGGGCTTGTCCGCGATCGCTTCGACTAGCTTCCCGAGGGCATCGACTTCCGGTGAGGGCGGCATCGCGTCTGCCCTCGAGGGTATCTCACCACTCGCACGGCTTGTAGTCCTTCAGGAACTTTCCCCACACGTGATTACCCGTCAAAAGCCCGGAAAAAAACGGGTCGCAGATGCGTGCGGCGCCGTCGACGACGTCGAGCGGCGGCTCGAAGTCGTGCACGTTTCGTTTGCGCTGAGAGAGCTGCGCGGGGTCCTCGTCCGTGACCCAACCCGTGTCGACCGCGTTCATGAAGATGCCGCTCTTCGCGTAGTCGGGCGCGGACGTGAGCGTCATCATGTTGAGCGCGGCCTTCGCCATGTTCGTGTGTGGATGCTTGTCGGTCTTCGTGCGCCGCGCGAACTGTCCTTCCATCGCCGACACGTTGACGATGTGCTTGTCGTGCCCCGGCGCGCGCATCATCAAGTCTTTCAGCTTCGCGCACAGGACGAACGGCGCGACGGAGTTCACGAGCTGCACCTCCAACATTTCCGGCGCCGGCACCTCGGCGAGCGTCATGCGCCAGCTGTTCATTTTGCGGAGATCGATTTGTTGGAGATCGGCGTCGAGCTTCGCGAGCGGAAACACCTCGCCGTCCTTCGCGCGATCATCGAATGCACACGGCAGCTGCGAGCGCTCCGCCGAGAGCTGCAAGCCCACGAAATCGGAGCCGGCTTCGAGGGCGAGCGCCGACTTGCACTGCTCGTGCTCGCGCAGCAAATACCGCACATTTTCCGGCAAATTCTCGAGGGGCTGCGTTTCGAGCTCGAGCATGTGCGTGTAGAAGCCCGCCGGCCGCCGCACCGTCTGCGCGGCGTTGTTGATCAAGATGTCGAGCCGCGATTTCGATTGCACGAGGAAGCGCGCGAAGAGCTCGACGCTCGGCACGTGACGAAGATCGAGCCCGTGGATCTCGAGCCTGTCTTTCCATTTTTCGAAATCGGCCTCGCGCGCATAGCGAGAAGCGGCGTCACGCGGAAAGCGCGTCGTCACGATCACGTGTGCGCCCGCGCGAAGCATCATGAGCGCGGCTTGGTAGCCGATCTTGATCCGCGCCCCGGTGATGAGCGCGACCTTGCCGACGAGCGACGCGGTTTGGAAACGCTTTTCGTAATTCAGCTCCGCGCAGGGCGTGCACATCGCGTCGTAGAACGGATGCACGGCGCGAAACTCCGTCTTGCACACGTAGCAATCGCGCGCCTTCGTGAGCTCGCCGACGCCGCCTTCGGTGCCGAGCACGCGCTTCGGCGCTTCGAAGACCTCCGCGCGACGCGCCGCGCGAATTTCAGTGGCGGCGCGAAGATCACGATCATGCGCTTTTTTCTGTTGGTGCGTGATCACGCGAAACGCCTTCGTCGCGCGTTGCTGCTCATGCCGCGTCGGTCGCGACAGCCGCCCCGCCGCTTGGAGAAGCGACACGCGCTCGTCGCGAGGCATGTCCGCGAGGAGCGTGCGGTCCTCCACGATCGCCTCGAGCATCGCGACGAGACGCGCGCGATCCTCCGGCGAAATGCGAGTCTTCTTGACGACGGAGGACATGGCGGCACGGCCTTCTAGCACTTTTCCGCGCGATGAAAATCGGCGCTATTCTTCGAAAGGCGGGAGGTCTCCCATGTCGAAGGTCGGGGCAGCGCTCGTAGTCCTCACGGGTTTGTGCGCAGCATGCAGCTCGCCCGGCGACGCCGCGACGAGCGGCGATGGCGGTGGAGGAGGAGGCGACGGCGGTGGCGGTGCTTCGAATCCGCCCAGCTCGAGCGACTGCACGATTTTTCCTGGCGACAACCCGATGAACGAAGACGTCAGCGGCTTGCCGCTCAATTCGAAATCGGACGCGTACATCCAAGCGATGAATCCGTCGAAGAAGCTTCATCCCGACTGGGGAAATTGGTCGACCGACCACTATGGAATTCCGTGGCAAACCGGCACGGGAGCCCCGCCCGTCAGCTTCTCGTGGGCCGCGAGCTGGGGCGACAGCGAGAGCGACAAGCAAGCGTGCGCCGCCGGCGGCGGGGATTTTTGTTATCCGATTCCGACCGACGCCAAGATCGAAGGCGGACCGGGCGCGGCCGCCGGCGACGATCGCCACCTCCTCTATATCGACACGGCGGGCGCGCCTTCGAATTGCACGCTTTACGAGATCTACAACGCGCAGAACTACTCGGCGTCTCCGTGGATCGCGGACAACGGCGCTGTCTTTCATCTCGGGTCGAACGCGCTCCGGCCCGATCAATGGACCAGCGCCGACGCCGCCGGCCTGTCGGTCTTCGCGGGCCTCGTTCGTTACGACGAAGTCGCGGCCGGCGAGATCCGCCACGCGATCCGTTTCACGATGAGCCAATCGCAAAACGGCTTCATTCACCCTGCCACGCACGCGGCGGGCGTTGCCGACCCTTCCCTTCCGCCGATGGGCCTGCGGCTCCGATTGAAAGCGAGCTTCGATACGACGGGCATCACCGGGCCCGCTCTCGTCATCGTCACCGCGATGAAAAAGTACGGCGTGATCCTCGCGGACAATGGATCGGATTGGTTCATCACGGGCGACTCGGACGATCGCTGGGATGCGATCATGGACGACGTGCTCAGCGGAGTCGGAAAAGTGACCGGCGGCGATTTCGAGGTCGTCGACACGGGCCCAATCATCCCGAGCGACGGCTGATCGCGGAATAACCGGACGCGCGGGCAGGTTCTCTCGCGAATGCGCTCTTCTCGAAGTCGCTCGATTTTGCAGATTGCCATCATCGCGGGCGTGACGCTCACCGTGCGCGCTTCATTCGCCGATCATTACCGCGTACCGAGCGGCTCGATGGAGCC
>JAICXU010000722.1 GCA_025934595.1 Polyangiaceae bacterium
ACCGACGGCGCGAACATCTATTATTGGGATGGGGCGAGCGTCCTATCGCGGCCGGTCGCGGGCGGGCCCGACACTACGGTCGCACCCGCAACGGCGCTCACGCAGATCGCCGTCGGCGGCGGCCTGCTCGTATGGACCGACGGCGCGCAGATCAACGGGCTCGTGCTTCCCTGAAATCGCGCGCGCGAGGGAGCGGCGTTACGCGCGAAGCGAGGCGAGCCACCGCTTCATGATGCGAAAACCGTCGTAGACGAGCGCGAGCGAGGTCGACTCGTTTTTTTGATGCGCTTGCGCATTTTCGCCCGGTCCGAAGTTCACGGCGGGCACGCCATGTTGCGCGAAACGGGCGACGTCGGTCCACGCTTGCTTCGGCTCGACGCCCACGACGCCCGCTTCGATCAGCTTCGTCACGAGCGGATGCTTCGCGTTCGGCGGACAGGCCGGGCTTCGATCGATGATCTGGATGTTCGCGCGCTCGTTCACGAGCGCCCACAGACGCGCCTCGGCCTCGTCGAGCGTCACGTCCGGCGTGAATCTATGATTTACATTCAGTATAAATTTGTCGGGCACGACGTTGCGACCACGGCCGCCGTCTTTCGCTTGTGTGACGGTGAAGACGCTCTTGTACGTGTAGCCATCGATGACGTGATCCTCGGGCGCGATCATGCCGATTTCCGTGACGAATCGAGCTGCCTTCGTGATCGCATTCTCGGCCTCCCAAGGCCGCGCAGAATGGCCGGTTTTTCCTTCGAACGTGACCGTCGCGTGGAGCGAGCCGTTGCACCCGAGATGCACGCGGTTGTCGGAAGGCTCCATGCAGACGGCGAGGTCGAGGAGGCCGAGCTCCGGATCTTTTTCGAGCACTTCGCCCAGCTCGTTCTCGGCGAACGGCCCTTCCTCTTTTGAATAGAAAACGAGCGTGAGATCGAAGTCGATGGCAGCAAGCATCGTCTCGGCGATCGCGATCATGATCGCCAGGCCGCTCTTCATGTCCGCGGCTCCGCATCCGTAGACGCGCCCGTCTTCCATCCGCACCGGTCCGCATTCGGTGCGCACCGTGTCGAGGTGACCGACGAGCGCGATCTTCGGACGGCTGCGATTTCCCGTGCGCACGGCGGGAACGACGATCGAATTCTTGTAGCGGCGTACCGGCGCCGGCAACCGGAGCTTCACCATCCGCTCTTCGACCGCGTCGCACAGCTCTTTCTCTTCGCCGATTGGAGAAGCGATCGAGCAAAGCCAGAGCAGCGTCTCGGCGAGCGCGTGCTCGAAGACGTCAGACGGGGACGTTGAAGTCGCGGAGTGCTGCATTGAGGCTCACTTTTCGGTCCGTACCAGCCGTGCGCTTGCCGATGATGAGAGCGCACGGGACACCGTATTTTCCAGCAGGAAATTCTTTTTCACGCACGCCGGGGATGACGACGCTTCGCGCCGGGACGACGCCGCGATGCTCGACGGGCTCCTTCCCGGAGACATCGAGAATGACGGTGGAAGCCGTGAGCGTGACGCCGGTGCCGATGACGGCCTCTTCGCACACGCGCACGCCTTCGACGATGACGGCGCGCGACCCGATGAACGCACCGTCTTCGATGATGACGGGCGCCGCTTGCGGAGGCTCGAGCACGCCGCCGATCCCGACGCCGCCGGAGAGATGAACGTCTTTGCCGATCTGCGCGCAGGAGCCGACCGTCGCCCACGTGTCGACCATGGTGCCGGCGCCGACATACGCGCCGATGTTCACGTAGCCGGGCATCACGATGACGCCTCGTTCGAGGAACGCGCCGTACCGCACGACGCCGGGCGGAACGACGCGCACGCCGGCCGCTTCGAGATTTCTTTTGAGTGGAATCTTGTCGAAGTACTCGAAAGGCCCGACCTCGAGCTTCTCCATTTTGCGGAGCGCGAAGTAGAGGAGAATGGCTTGTTTCAGCCACGCGTTCACGGTCCACTCTCCGCCGGGCTGCGGCGGTGGCGTGGCGACGCGATGCGCGCCTTCGTTCAATTGATGCACCGCCATCATGATCGCGCTCTTGTGCGGAGCGCTTTCGAGGAGCGAGCGATTGGCAAATGCCTCTTCGACGAGCGGGCGGCTGTCGCCGGGCATCGTCATCTTGCCACTCATGGATTCACGCGGTCGGAGCGACTTCCGAGGCGGGGAAGAAATAGCCGATTTCGATCTTCGCGTTTTCGAGCGAGTCGGATCCGTGCACTGCATTCTCGCCCACGTTCGCGCCGTACAATTTTCGGATGGTGCCGCCGTCGGCCTTGGCCGGATCGGTCGCGCCCATCACTTTGCGATATTGCGCGACGGCGTCGTCTCGCTCGAGCACGGCGATGACGACCGGCGATCGCGTCATGAACTCGACGAGCTCACCGAAAAACGGACGCGCCTTGTGCACGGCGTAGAAGCCTTCGGCGACTTGCCGGGAGAGGTGCGTGCGCTTCAGCGCGAGGATTTGGAACCCCGACTCTTCGAGGAGCGCGAGGATCGCGCCTGCTTTTCGCTTTTCGTTCGCGTCGGGTTTGATGATGCAAAGGGTGCGTTCACGGGCCATGGCGACCGTCTCCTTATGAGAGACCCCGAGAAAACGCAATCGTTGTATGGTCCCGGCATGTCGAAAAACGGGGAAAACGTGGATGCGATCGTCGTCGGCGCCGGTCACAATGGTCTCGTTGCAGCGACGTTTCTCGCGCGCGCTGGCCTCAAGGTCACCGTCGTCGAGGACAAGCCGGTCATCGGCGGAGCGACGCGCACGGAGCGTCCGTTCAAGAAGGCGC
>JAICXU010001027.1 GCA_025934595.1 Polyangiaceae bacterium
CCGGGGAAGTTGTATTGCGGTACGCCATCGAAGATTTGAAAGTCGTAGTCGTTCGCGAGCTTGCCTTGTCCGCTCAAGAACGAAAGAACGGAAGGAATTGCCGATTGCGCGACACTCTGCTGCACGACTTGCTTGTTCGTTGCGTCGTAAATCCAGATCGTGGTGCCGTCGGACACGATGCGATTGTCCTTCGGGTTGTCGTAAACCCACTCCATTTTTCCGGGCTTCGCGAACGTGACGTGGCCCTTCGACTCTTTGGTTTGATTGTAGGCCTTGGCCGTGAATTGCTGCGCGAAGTCGCTCTTGAACGTCTGCGTGTGGTCGTAGAAATTCTGCACGTTCGCCACCGCTTGCTGCACCGAAGGCAGCGAGCCCGACGGCGCGGCTTGCGCATGCGAGGTCGGCGCGACGGCCATGAAAGCCGCGAGAGCAAAGGGGGTGAGCCAGGTCGAAAATCGCATGATGTTTTCCTACGCCAGTTTGACGCGCTTTTGCCTTACCGGATTCAGTACCGCTGGCAAGGCTCGTCGTTCTCGCGTCCGGTTCAGCGTTTGGCTCAAGAAAGGCGCCCTTTGCAGATGCGTCATCGAAATCGCGAGCGCATCCGCGGCGTCGGCTTGCGGAACCTCGGGGAGACGTAGCATCGCTCGCACCATTTGCGCGACCTGCGCTTTTTCCGCGCGACCGTTGCCCGCGATCGAACGCTTCACGCGCGCGGGCGGATATTCGAAGACCTCGAGACCCGCGCGAGCGCAGACGAGCAGCGCCACGCCGCGCGCGTGACCGAGCTTGGCCGCCGCTTGCGCGTCTTTGTGGAAGAAGAGCGACTCGATACTTGCAGAATGCACACAATGCGCAGACACCACGGCGACGAGCTCCCTCTCGATGATCACGAGACGCTCGGCGAGCGGCAATTGTTCCCCGGCGCGAATCACGCCGTGCGCGATGTGCGTGATGCGCGTGCCGTTTCGCTCGACGACGCCCCAGCCCATGAGACGCGTGCCGGGATCGATACCGAGGACGCGTATCGATGCCCTGGCCGCGGCGGGTGTGGTCATTACGCGTTCAGCTTCGCCAATTCTTCTTCGGAAAGCTCGAAATCGGAGAACACATTTTGGACGTCGTCGTGGTCGTCGAGCGCCTCGGCGAGGTTCACGGCCACTTCGGCGTCGCGTCCGGAGAGGACCTTCTTGTTCTTCGGCAAGTACGCGAGCGAGGCCTTTTTGACGGCAATTTTCGCTTTGTCGAGCGCGTCGGCGACGACGTTGAGCTGATCGGACGGGGTCGTGAGATGCCATTCGTCGCCCGCGTCGACGTAGTCTTCCGCGCCGGCACCGACCGCGATCTCCATGAGCTGATCTTCGGTGGCCGCGCCCTTGTCGAGGATGATGACGCCTTTGCGATCGAACGCCCAGCCGGCGGTCGATCCGCCCCCGAGAACGCCGTTGTTCTTCTCGAAGATTTTTCGAATCTCGGCGACCGTGCGATTGCGATTGTCAGTCATGCCTTCGACGAGGAAGAGCGTGCCGCCGGGGCCGGTGCCTTCGTAGAGGACCTCGTCGTAGACGGCGCCTTCGATCTCGCCCGCGCCGCGTTTGACGGCGCGCGTGATCGTGTCGCCGGGCATCGCGTTGCCTTTCGCATCCGCGATCGCGCTGCGGAGCCGCGGATTGCCGGAAGGATCGCTGCCGCCCATGCGCGCGGCGACCGTGAGCTCTTTGATGAGCTTCGTGAAGAGCTTGCCGCGCTTGGCGTCAATCGCCCCTTTTTTGTGCTTGATCGTTGCCCATTTGGAATGCCCGCTCA
>JAICXU010000801.1 GCA_025934595.1 Polyangiaceae bacterium
CTGCGCGTGCCCGAGACCGACAGCTATGCGCTCCATTTTTCCGCGCCCGCGCGCGGTGATGTCGTCGTGCTCTTGCCGCCGGAAGGCGACGTCTATGACAACGTCGTCGACGATGCAGCCGGCACCGTTCTTTTGAAACGCGTCGTCGCGATCGGAGGCGATCTGGTCGAGGTTCGGTCCGGCATCGTCTTCATCGACGGCAAGCGAGTCGACACGCACGCGTCGCTCGCGGAAGGTGGCGGGCCCGACTTCGGCCCTGCGCGCGTTCCCGCCGGCAAAATTCTCGTGCTCGGCGACAATCGCGGAAATAGCCGCGACGGTCGGTTCTTCGGCTTCGTGGATCGCGACCGCGTCGTCGGCCGAGCATTCGCCGTCGTCATGCGTGACGGCAAATTCGAATACGCCCCGCTTTGACGTCCGCATCTAGCGTAATAGACACATATCTGCCTAAACCAGCAATCATCAGTCGCTGGGGAGCTTGCCCGTGTGCTTTCGGAACGTGCTCGCGAAGCGGCTGAAGTCGGTGAAGCCGCTCGCGATCGCCGCTTCGGTCACGGAGCCGTGTCGGCCGCGCAAAAGCTCCGCAGCGTGCGCGACGCGCAGCTTCGAAAGATATTGATACGGAGCTTCTCCGGCTTCGTCGCGAAACAATCGCGAGAAGTGAAATCGGCTCATTTTTGCGGTCTTCGCGAGATCGTCCACGGTGAGCGGATCGGCCAGCTCCGCTCGCATGCGCGCGATCGCTGCCTGCACGCGTGGATCTCGCACGCCCGGCGATGACGACTCACGTGGCGCTCTTCGCAACGTCTCGATCACGATGCTCTCGCAGATCGCCTCCGCTGCACGCGTGTATCCCGCGCTCTCGTCCGCGATTTCTTCGACGAGCACGCCGAGCATCGACTCGATGCGTCGATTCTTCACGAGGAACGCGCCCGGCGCGAGCATCTTCGCCGAAGTCTCCGGCCCCATCGAATCCGCGATCTCGCTCACGAGATCCTCTCCGAGCCACAGCGCGACGCCGTGCATCGGGGTCATGAACGTCGTCGTGTGGTCCACGCCGCGCGGCACGACCATGACGTGACCCTCCGGTACGACGATCTCGCGTCCACCGATCACGTAGCGAAGCGTTCCCGACTGCACGAGCGCGATCTCGACCGCGGGATGCGCGTGAGATCTTCCCGCGATCGATTCACGAGGCTCCTTCTGCAAGCCCCGCACTCGCACTTGCGAGCTCACGGTTCGATCGAGCTTCAACCAATCGGCGATGAGCGCGGCGCTCATGTTCTCCGACGAGAGCAACACGAGTGCCAATGCCGATCAGCGTGAAACCGAGCCAAATTCCCATGGATTCGTGACGGCGCGCGAAGACGGCGTTCGAAACTCGACGGCGATCGTCATCCTTCGCACCCGTCTTGCGCATGACGTCTCTTCCATTTTTCGTCCTCGTCGTTAGCTTGCGGCCACCATGAAGATCGCCGCCTACGGAACAACTGCCGCCGACCAACCTCTCGCTCCCATGCACATCGAGCGTCGCGACCCCGGTCCGAATGACGTCGCGATCGACATTCTCTTCTGTGGCATCTGCCACACCGATATTCATCTCACGAAGAACGAATGGGGCATGTCTCGTTATCCGATGGTGCCGGGTCACGAGATCGTCGGACGCGTGGTCAAGGTCGGCGACAAAGTGAAGAAGGTGAAGGTCGGCGATCTCGCCGGCGTCGGTTGCATGGTCGACTCGTGTCGCGTGTGCTCGCAGTGCGAAGAGCATCACGAGCAGTTCTGCGAAAAGGGATCCGCGCAGACGTACTCGAGCCTCGAGATGGACAAGAAGACGCCGACGTACGGCGGCTATTCGAAGCACGTCGTCGTCACCGAGCACTTCGTTCTCAACATTCCGAGCTCGCTCGATCCCGCCGGCGCCGCTCCGCTGCTCTGCGCGGGCATCACGACGTACTCGCCGCTTCATCGATGGGGAGTGACGAAGGGAACCAAAGTCGGCATCGTCGGTCTCGGCGGCCTCGGACACATGGGCGTCAAGATCGCAGCCGCGATGGGCGCCGACGTCACGATGCTCTCGACGTCGAAATCGAAACAGGCGGACGCGGAGAGGCTCGGCGCGAAACACTTCGCGCTGACGAGCGACAAGGCCACGTTCGAAAAGCTCGCCGGCAGCTTCGACGTTTTGCTCGACACGATCTCGGCGCCGCACGATTACAATGCGCACATCGCGCTCTTGAAGCCGTTCGGGACGATGGCGATCGTCGGCGCGCCGCCGGAGCCCACCGCGTTGTCCGCGTTTTCGCTGATCATGGGCAACAAGAAGATCGCCGGCTCGCTGATCGGCGGTATCCAAGAGACGCAGGAAATGCTGGATTTCTGCGCGAAGCACGAAATCGTGTCGGACGTCGAGGTGATTTCCGCCGAGCAAGTGAACGGCGCGTACACGCGCATGC
>JAICXU010000632.1 GCA_025934595.1 Polyangiaceae bacterium
AGAATCGATGCAACGGGGCGACGATCACGAGCATCTACACGACGTGCTTCGGACCCTCGGCGAACGCCACCGATTGCGCGGCGACGCAAGCCGCGAACGCAGACTGCTTCGAGTGCGTCTTCGGCGGAGGCGCCGACGGCGGCGCAGGCCCCTCGCCCGTCGTGCTTCCGTACGGCTCGCTCGACATCGCGAACCAATCGGGATGTCTCGCGGCGGTTTCGACGACAGCAACGCCCGCATGCAAAGTCGCGTACGAAGACGTGTCGTATTGCGCGGACACGGCGTGCTCGACGTGCGACACGACGAGCACCGCGGCGGACGATTGCGTGTCGGCAGCCGAAACCGACCCGAGCTCGATCTGCGAGCAAGACTTCGGGATCGATTCGGTGTGCGAGACTTCGGTCGACGACATCTCCGCCGTCGACGCGCAGAACGAATGCGGCTTCGGCCTCGGAACGTTCGAGGAGATCTACACCGCGATCGCGACCTCCATGTGTGGTCCGTGATCGCACGCGAGTAAAATCCGCCGCACCGAAACCGCGACTTCGCCGCCTGCCCCGGGCACAATGTGGCGCATGAAATCGGCTCTTTTTACGGCAAATCGTGAGGCATACGCGTTGCTTGACGGCGCGTCATGCGCACCTTGCTCGTCGGTTTGATCATCGCCACCCTCGGAGCCTTCGCTGCGTGCGGCGGGACGAGCTCTCCCCTTCTCGACAGCGACGACGCGGGATCCCAAGGTGACGGCGGAAGCAGGCGAGATGGGTCGACACACGACGGCGGCGGTTGCGTGAATCCCGTCTCCGGCGAGAGCTGCGTCGCGGGCCAAGCCGTCTGCGGTCAAGTCGGCGACGGCAATCCGTGCTGCGACGACGCCTGGAGATGCATCGGCGGAAAGTGGCAATCGATGGCTGCCGACTGCGCTTGCATCGCGCCCTCGGAGGCTTGCGGCGACACGACGTGCAAGCCCGGCCAATACTGCCAAGTGCAGCCGCCCGGCATCGCGTTCGAAGACGGCGGCGCTCCCCCGACCTCTTACGAGTGCATGAATCCACCGGCGAGCTGCGGGGGAACAGCGACGTGCGCGTGCCTCGAAGCCGCGCCGCCGTGCTCGATTGCTTCCTGCACGGATTCGCAAGGCGAGACGGCGACGATCGTCACCGTGAACTGCATCGGCGAGTAGTCGCGTATGAGATAAGCTCGAGCTCGTGCTCGACTTCCTCTTCAAGAACAGTCGCCGCGCCAAGCTGCGCGAAGAGCCGCTCTCTTCGGCAGAGCACGCGATCATCGCGAAGAACGTTCCGTACGTCGCGAAGCTGCCGGAAGCCGATCAAAAAGAGCTCGAGGGGCTCGTTCGAATTTTTTTGGCGGAGAAAGAGTTCGAAGGCTGCGGCGGGCTCGAGCTCACCGACGAGATCAAAGTCACGATCGCTGCGCAGGCATGCGTTCTCTTGCTCCATCGCGAGAACGACATGTTTCCCGACGTCGACGCGATCCTCGTCTATCCGAGCGCATACCGCGCGAAGACGAGACGTGACGGCGGCGGATTCGTCGTCGAAGGCGAGCAAGCGCGACTCGGTGAATCGTGGACGCGCGGCGTCGTCGTGCTCGCATGGGATCACGTGAAAGCAGGCGCGATGAACCTGACCGACGGGCACAACTTGGTGCTGCACGAGTTCGCCCATCAGATCGACGGCGAAGACGGATCGATGGACGGCGCGCCCGACCTCGGCGCACGCGCACGCTACAAATCGTGGGCGCACGTGCTCGGCGCCGAGTTCAGCGAGCTCTCGGAGCGGATCGAAGAAGGCGGCAAGAGCGACATCGATTCGTACGGTGCGACGAACCCGGCGGAGTTCTTCGCCGTCGTCACCGAAATGTTCTTCGAGAAGCCGCACATCATGAAGGGCCGGCATCCCGAGCTCTACGAGGAGCTCAAGACATTCTACAAGCAAGACCCTCTCGAGCTCCTC
This sequence comes from Polyangiaceae bacterium, assembly GCA_025934595.1. Classification (GTDB taxonomy): domain Bacteria; phylum Myxococcota_A; class Polyangia; order Polyangiales; family Polyangiaceae; genus JAICXU01. The sequence continues at coordinate 1,974 of JAICXU010000632.1, forward strand.
ACGCGCGAGCCGACGCCGCGCACGTGATCACTTCCCGCGCGTTTGGATCATCTTCCAACCGTTGCCGGACGGATCGCGAAAGCCCGCATCCACGGTGCCGTAACGCTCCGTCGGCTCCTGCGTGAACTCGACGCCGCGCGCCTTCATGCGATCGTGCGCGGCGCGACAGTCGGAGACCTCGAGCACGAGCGGCGGCATCGCGCCTTTCGCGACGACCTCTTTCACCGTTTGCGCCGTCGCCGCATCGACCATCGGCGGACCCGGCACGAAGAGACCGAGCTGGAACGACGGCTGCTCGGGATGCTGCACGGTGAGCCACCGAAAATCGCCGTTCTTCACGTCGGTGTGGACTTTGAATCCGAGCTTCTCGACGTAAAACGCGAGCGCTTCGTCGTGATCACGAACATAGATGCTTGCCACCTGGACGCCTTGGCTCATGGGACCTCGCTTTCTTCGGATTCATTCGTATCGCCGCCCGTCTGTCGTCGCTTCTCCGAAACTGCGATCGTGAGATCGGGGCGCTGCGCGGCGCTGAGAATGCAAACCGGCACTTGGTCGGGCGCATGCTGCGCGGCTTTTTCGCGCGCGCGAAAATCGCCGGGGCTCTCGCCGGTGACATCGCGGAACGTGCGACCGAACGTGCCGAGGCTCTGCCAGCCGGTTTGAAATGCGATGTCGGTGATCGGCAGATCCGTTTCGCGAAGCAGCGTCGTCGCTTTCTCGATCCTTCGCGTGAGCAAATAACGATGCGGCGGCACTCCGAACGCGTCTTTGAACGATCGCGCGAAATGCGCTTCCGAAACTCCGCTGACGCGCGCGAGCCTCCGCACCGGCCACTCCTCGTGTGAGGCGCCGTCCATACGATCCTTCGCGCGCAAGAGGCGCCGCAGTAGCTCGGGGTCTTGGCTCACGCGTATCCATCGGTATAGCGAATCCAAAAAAAACGCGACACGGCTCACCTGCGTTGCGCCCGGCAAACGTGTCATCCTTCTTGGATGGCATCGACCTCGTCTCGCCACGGCGTGCCAGGAATTCTGGCGCTCGCGCGAACGCGCTACGAGACGCGGCGGGGAGAGCTACTCGAATCGTCGGTCGACGCATCGCAAGTCGACGCGCGCATTCTCGACGAGGCACGCGCCGACGGCGGAACACCGAAC
>JAICXU010000105.1 GCA_025934595.1 Polyangiaceae bacterium
ACCACCGGAGATCGCGCCTGCTCTCGCCGCGGCGGCTCCGCCTTCGTAGCGATCGAGATCCACGAAGCCACGCTCGCATTGGCTCACGACCATGACCGGGACGTTCGCCTTGCGTGCGGCGTCGAGCGCCGGGATGAGCGATCCGGAGACATGCGGTAACGTTCCCGTTCCGTACGCCTCGAGCACGAGACCTTTCACGCCGACGCGCATCGCGCCTTGCACGAGCGCGGGATCGATCCCGGGAAAGATGCGAACGGCGAGGACGCGAGCATCGATGCGATCGTCCAATTTGCCCAATTTTGCGGGCTTTCGTACGTGTGATGCGATCGAGACGCCGAGGCCGAGCTCGACGAGGGGCGCGGCATTCGGCGAATCGAATGCATCGAGCGCCCATGCGCTCCGCTTCGTCGTTCGCACGCCGCGATACACGCGCGATGCGAATGCGACGCACACCTCGGGCACGGCGAGCGTCGCGGCGAGCGTCGCCGCGATCAAATTTTCGCGCGCGTCCGTGCGCGCCTCCGCGAGCGGACGCTGCGCGCCGGTGAGCACCACGGGCTTCGGCAATGGACCGAGAAGGAGCGCGAGCGCGCTCGCCGAATACGCCATCGTGTCGGTGCCGTGCACGACGACGACGCCCGAATATTTTTTGTCGCCGAGCGCGGCGTGAATTTCCCGCGCGAGCGCGAGCCAGTGCTCCGGCTGCATGTCCGCCGAATCCATGCGGTAGAGCACGCGCGTTTCGATTTCAGCGATGCGATCGAGAGCCGGTGCCTCCGCGATGAAATCGCTCGCGTCGTCCTTCACGCGGAGCGCGCCGCCTTTGCCCGAGCGCATCGAGATGGTGCCGCCCGTGAGAAGAAAAAGAACGCGCTGTCTCAAAACACGCGTGCGTCGACTTTGATGGTGTCGCCGGCTTGCAGCGGACTGTCTTGTTGCTTGCCGTCCGTGATCGCGTCTGCGTTGACGACGACGGTCTTCGATTTCCCGTCCGCGAGCTGGCGCGTGAGGATGACGTCTTTGCTGTCGGCGAGCGACGTGAAGCCGCCGGCTTGCGATATCGCATCGACGAGCGTGAGGCCGTCGTTCCACGCGATGCTGCCGGGCTTCTGCACTTGGCCGACGAGACGAATCTTCTTCGATTCGTAGGTCTTCACGAAGAGCGAGACCTGCGGATCGGTGAGGATCTGTTTCTCCATCAGCCTTTTCCGAATCAAGTCGACGATGCCTTGCGGCTCGAGCCCGGACACCTTCGTTCGCTCGATGTACGGAAAGTCGATCGTGCCGTCGGATTGCACGCGGTATTCGGTCGGGAGATCTTTTTCGCCGACGACGCTGATGCTCAAGAGATCGCCCGGACCCACTTCGGTGCTCGACTGCCCGGCCGGCGGAAGCTTCGGCGGCGGCGGCGCACCGCTCGAGCATCCCCAAGCGAAAGCCGCGATCGCGAAAAGGAGGATGGCACGAAGGAAACGGCTCATTTTGCCCTCTCTTCGTAGCACGTCGGGGCGCAGACGTTCAGAACGCTCTATTCCGAAATCACAGGAACCAGCGCGCGCCGAGGTAGGCCTCGAAGCGGCGCCAATTCATGTCGAATACTCCGCCCGTCGTGCCCGGCGCGGGTGCCACGCCCACCGCCTGCTCCGTAAGCTGCGTATTGCTGAAGTTTGCCGTGTACCGCAGGGTCGTGTTGACGCCGAACGTGTTGGAGAAGCGATACTCGCCGAAGAGCGTGCCGTCGGCGCGGACGTCGGTGAACGCATTGTGGGCGAACGCGTCGCCGCCTGCTCCGGTGTTGTAATAGATGTCCGGATATTCGATCGCGCCGACACCGCCTTCGAGCGACGCCATGACGCGACCGGCGAACATGTATTGGATCTTCGCGTAGCCGCGGTCGCTTCCGTAGTAGTCGCCGAGGTAGCTGGTTTGGAAATCGCGCGTGTAGCCGAGCGCGATCGTGGACAGCGTGAGCGACACGTTCGACGGTTGATCGGGCGCGGACGGGTTCGCGGTCAAAAAGAACTTGATCTCGGCCTGACCGATGACGCTGTCGTACTGCTTGATCGCGGGGTTCGCGCCGTTGAGCGTGAACGTGGTGCCGTAGCCGACAAGGCCCAAAAATCCGATGCGCGGCGTGACGAGACCGTCGACGCCGATGTGCGTGCGGAGCGGTGTCGAGTTGTGGAGCGCGTTGATGGCCCGTTCCGCGTTTCCGTAGTCGTGGAACTGCTGCGAAAAGTCGTAGAGGAGCGCGGTGCGCGGGCGGAACTTCCAGCGGCCCTTCGTGTAGATGTCGTGCGTGATGTTGTTGAAGCCGGTCGCGCTCGAGTCCTCGAAGATGTTCGCCTGCAGCTTGTAGCCGAATCGCCAGTCGAGCGTGCCGCTGCCGGGTTGGAAGATGACCTCGCCGCCGCCGCCCACGAGATCGCTGTTGAACGACAAGTTCGGGTCGCCGCGGTTCGGGTTGATCGCGCGCGAGTAGAGACCGTATACGGCGAAGCCGACGGGATGCTGCGGGAGGATGTCGAGCCGCGCGTTCGCGTTGATGCTCGCGTTGCGCTGGTCGCGCAAATCCGACGGCGCGAAGATGAACTCTTCGTAGGTGCCCGACGCGGTCGCATTGAACGCGATCGTCGGCAGCGCGGGATTCACGTCGCCTTCTTTGCGCTCGGGACCGAGCGTGCGAATCGAGATCGACGGCGTGACCTTCAATACCCCCGCGTCTTCGACCGGCGCGGCAGGCGCACCGTTGACGATGCCGGGGCCCGTCTTGTTCGTGCGCTCGTACCAGTTCGAGTCGTAGCCGACCTCGGCGCCGACGCCGGGATGCAGCTCGACGTCACCGTTACCGGGCCGCCAGCCTTCGCCCTCTTGGTAGCGGCGATCCTGGAGCCACGCTTGCGCATGAGCGACGTTCGAAACGCACAACGGCGCAGCTACGCCCACCACGAATGTGGCGTACTTCGCCATTTTTCTGCCTCGAGCGAGGCGCAGTGCAAGCAATGTCATCGAGGGGAGTAGGGAGCGAGGTGAGCTAGGAACCGGCGGCGGTGAGTGCGCATACGTCTCGCGCATGTCGAGATGTCGCGCAAACCTGCCGCGCGTCTAGAATGACAGGCTAGATACTACAGGTCGTGCACTGCGGTGGCTGATCGTTGATGGGAACGTCGTAAACGGGGATCTCGGTCTCGTCCGGAGGAGGCAACGTGGTGTCGATGTTCGTCTCGACTCGCGTCTCGCCGATGAACGCCGCCTCTTCGCCGATGCATTGGTTCGCTTCGGCAGTGAGCTGCTGCGACCTTTGACCGAGCACCGACAAGATCGTGAACTCGTGATTCGCGAGCTCGGCGTCGTTGCGACCCGCGGCGTCTTTGAGAGCCGCGTTGCGATCACGACCCGTGCGCACCGCGACGTCGGCTTGCGAGAGCTTGTCGTTCAAGCAAAGCGTCTTCACGACGTCGCGCTCCGCGCGCGCTTTTCCGAGCTGGCCGCGAATGAGCGCGGCGGCCGTTTCCATGCGCGCGATCGTGCGGTCGCCTTCGAGCACTTCTTCTTGCACCGACAAGGTCTGTCGACGTTGAAAGCCGACTTGCCCGTTGGGCGCGCCGTTCGCTTGGCCGCTCGTGTTCGGGTTCACCGTGCCGCCCGCGCCCGTGGCGTCGACGCTTCCACCTGCGTTCACCGTGGCACCACCATTCGCGCCACCACCGTTCGGCGCGGTCTGCGCGAGGCTGTCTTGTGCAAACGGCGAAGCCGCGGCGAGCGCGAATGCGACGACGAGAAACGTTTTCAAGTGGGGTCGCATGGGAGAAAAAGGGCTCCTCTCAGGGATGCCGAGCTGGTCGAATGTACCCCTTGCCCGTGAAGGGTGTCAACGCTCGGTGATGCTTCAGTTTGCTTCTTTTTCCGCGGTTTTTGAGCCTTTCGGCCGAGCTAGGCTTCCTGCTTTGTGATGCGCGCCGACCGCCTTGCATTCATTCCATGCCCACCTCTTCCGCGTGCGATGGACGCCGTCCGGAAGCGTCGAGGGAGGGCTCCGGCGCGAAGCGACGGAGGGGAACCGGCAGGTTCCCGCAAGATCGACATTGATTTCGGCGCTCGCGCAGCGAGGGTCAAATCAATGCTGCTGGAGGAACTTGATGGGGATGTTGATGGTCGAGCCGGAGCCGCCGGGACCCGTAAATTGCGCGTTCTTCACGACGCGCTGGATGCACGCGACGACGTCCGGCGAGAGGCCCGAGTTGTTCGACGCGTCAGCGGCGGTGACCTCACCGTTCGGCGCGACCTTGGTCACGATCGTGACCCCGCCCGCCATGCCGGGATCTTGCGCAAGGCCCTTGTTGTAGCAATTGCGGAAGCGCGGACGGAGACCGGCGACGACGCGCTCGGCGTCGCTCACGGGAACCGATGCCGTCGTCGCGCCGATTTGTGCGTCGCCCGTCGGACCTTTGACCGCTTGCTCTTTTCCGGCGCCGCCGCCGCCACCGCCGCCCGAGTTACCGATGCCGGCGAGGCCGCCGCCCGCGGATCCTGGACGAACCGTGCCGCCGCCCGCCGTGCCGAGATGAAGATCGCCGCCGGCGTTGTTGACGCCGGAGTTCGATGCGGCCGCGCCGCTCAAGTCGGCCGGGGGAATGTCCGAGCGATTGAGCGCGCCTTGCACCGCGGTGTTGCCGCCGAACGCTGCGAGCATCTGCATTTGCATTTGCTCGGCTTGTGCGGCGAGCGCGGCGGCTTGCTTGTCGCTCACGGGACCGCTCTTGCCGGCGGCCTTCGAAGCTTGCGCGGTCGATGCGGCGGTCGCAGAGGCTGCTGGAGCCGTCGAGGTTTCCGCGGGCGTTTCGATTTGCGGAGGCGGAACGTTCTTCGTGAGGTCGACGAGAGCTTGCACGTTGAACTCGTCGGTCACGATCGGATCCATCCAGTCCGAGTACATCGCGCCGATGATGCCGAAGTGCAGGAGAAAGCTGAATGCGGCGATGATCGTGAGATCCCAGTCGATCTGCGATGCGAGACCGCCTTTGACGGCGAGCGGCAATTGCGGACGCGGCTGCGGAGGCGGCGGCGCGACGAATTGAAAGAGAAACGTGGTGTCGCCGACGATCACCTTGCCGCGCGCTTCTTCGGTGAGGCGAACTTGGTACGCATTCGCGCCGCTCACGTTCGCGCGCTTCGCTTGTCCGCGCAGGCCCGCGAGATCCGAGATGCCGGTGGCGAGCGCGACGCGGCCGCCCATGCCGTCCAAGAAATTCAAATAGTAGTCGTTGCCGATCAGCTCGAAGAGCTTGAACTGCGCCGGCACCGTGGTCGCCGGAATCACGAACACGGCTTTTTCGCTCTGGCCGACCGTGACCGTGCCGCGCTGCTTGATGATGCGCTCTTCGATGACTCGCCCGCCCTGCACGACGCCGATGCGCAGGACCTTCGGACCGGCCTGCTGCGCGACGGCACGCATGACCGCCGTCATCTGACCGGGTCGACCGCCTACACCAGGAGGCGCTCCTCCCGGTTGTCCGTGTGCTCCCGGCCCCATATTTCCTTGCGTCATGAGCGGCTCGATTCTCCTGAAGAAGCTCCTCGCGAACGACGCGAGTCGGTGCGACCTCTTTTGAGACTAACCAGGAGGCCGAAAGTTCCAAAAAATCGGAGCGATCGACCCAGTGCCAGCGTTGCAACGAGCCTACACGCGCTCCAAGCGCTCGACCAGAAGATCTGCAGCGAGGCGCCGTGCCCGGACCGCCTTTTTTGCCTCGGAATCGAGGGCTACGCAGGCCACCGCAGCTGCAATTCCGAGCGCCGCCACGCCGAGCGCGCTGCCGACGGCGCCGTGGAGCACGCTGTCGATCGCCTGATCCGGCGCTGCATCGACCGCCGAGAGGCCCGCGCGAAGCGCCATCGCACCGCACAAAAATCCGGTGGAGGACGCGATGCTCGCGCACACGCGCGGCACGCGAGACCAGGTCGCGAGGCGATGATCGATCTCCGAAAGCGCCTCGTTCATGCGCGCCGCACGCTCTTCGCCTTCGAGCGTCGCCGCGTCGAAGACGTCCTTCTCCCACTCGGACGACGCAATGAGCTCGCGAATTTTTTCTCGCTCACCCGCGTCGATCGCCTGCCGCAAAATCGATGCGTCGAGCGTCGTCGGCGCGACGGCGAAGAGCACACGACGCGCGCTCGCAGCGACGCAGCCAATCGCCACGATCGCCGCAAGCAGCGCGAATGCAATCACGCGACGAAATCAGAACGGATCTTTGGTCGCGGCCTGCTCGATGCGATCGAGGAAGGGTTGCTTCAATTCCGCGAGCGTGAGCTTCGGTTGGATCTTCGACACGTCGACCGACGCGATCGGTTTCTGCACGCGACCGACGATCGTGACCTCGCCGATGGTGATGACTTTGCCGGCTTGTTGCGCGTGGGCTTCGCTCGGCGAGAAAACGAACGCACCCGCGATGGCAAAGGTTCCGACGATTTTTTTGACGTCCATTCGTTCTCTCGCAGTCTCTCTATTCGTTGGTGTCGCGGTCGTCGCCGAGATCTCGTTTCGAGATCCCGGTCTTCCTCAGTGTCCCCCTCCGACGGTTCCACTGCCACCGACTTTTCCGCCGGTCGACGATGGCCCCGCGGAGGTTGCCGGTTTGGCGCCGCCCGTTGCCGAGGGCGCAGGCGCGACCGGCGTCGCCGCGGCGTTCTTCAATTCGGCTTGTTTTGCCTGCGCGCGCGCGAGCAATTCGTCGGTGTCGTCCGTCGCGCCGGGCGACGTCGGTCCACGCCTCGATTTGTGGGTTTGGAATTCTTTGATCGCCGTCGACACTTGCGTGTCTGCGCTCATGCCGGGAATGCTCGGCGAAAAAAGATACATGAGCCCCATGTCGTAATGCGCCGTCGCCTGCGTCGAATCGAGCGAGAGCGCGGTGTCGAATTCTTTCTTCGCGTCGGCAGGGCGACCACCGAGCCGATACGCGTCGCCGAGATTCAAATGCGCGAGCGCATTTTGCGGAGCGTATCGAACGCTCGCCTCGAGGAGCGGCGTGGCGTCGGCGACGTTGCCGGCTTCGAGCTTCATCGCGCCGGTTTGAATGAGCGCTTCGACCATGTCGGGACGTGAGGAACGCGCCGCGTCGAAGTCGGTCATGGCCGCGAGACGCTGACCTTGGTCGCGCTCGATGATGCCGCGGAGCAAGTGCGCTTCGGCGTTGTCTTTGTCGCGTGCTGGTGACGAATCACCGAAACCCTGCAAAATGGCCTGCAGCGCGTACATCGCGAGACCGATTTTATGCTGGCGATAGTAGTCGCGCGCGATGACGACCATCGCCTCCGAGTAATCGGGTTTCACGCGAAGCGCGTCACCGGCGAGCGATTGCGCGGAGGTCGTGTCGCCCGCGAGAGACTTTACTTCCGCGTAGCACGTGGTGATCACGTACGAGTTCGGCAGCTTCGCGTGCTTGTCGGAGAGGAACGAGTCCGCGTCGGCGGCCTTCCCGTTCGAAGCGAGCGAGAGCGCATATGCGCAAATGCCGGGCTCGTAATCGGGCTTGTTCGTGAACGACGCGCGGAACTGCGTTTGGGCACCCGACGGATCGCCGAGGCGCTCCATGACGGTGCCGAGCGAGTAAGGCGGCGCCGGTGATGTCGGTGCATCCGTGCCCGCTTCTTGGAATGCGGCTTTCGCGCCCGGCAGATCGCCATTGAGCCACGCGCGCCACCCGCGCTCGTAAGCGTCTTTGGCCGCGCCGGTGAGACCGCTCGTTTCGCCGGTCGTGAGCCCGACTTGCGCGTTGCCCTGCGTGACGATGCCGCCCGCGTCGCTCGTCGGATATTGCACCGGCTTGCTCGCTTGATCGCCACCTCCGCATGCGACGAGGAAAAATGGCGTGAAGGCGATGGCCGAGGCGAGAGCGCCCGCCAGACCACTGGCCAAACCGACACCTATCTGTCGTTTCGAGCAGATACTCATGGTGCCACCGGGAGAGGCTCGGCCTGCGCCGAGGGCTTGGGAACCGACGAGATGCCCGGACGCGATTGCACGTACTGGCCGTCCTTGTAGGTGAGATTCTGACCCTTGTTGATCGGGCTGGGAGTTGCCGTCACGTAACCGCGAAGCTTCGCGTCGCCGATGATGTCGGTGAAGTACGCGAGCCGCGCGATGGCGTGGACGACGGCGTCGTTGCGAACGTTGTACTGCTGCGCGTAGGCCACCGCGATCGCGTAATGCTTGACCATGAGCTGGTCGGCGCCGTCGAGCTCCGCGTCCTTCTTCGTGCGCCACGCCTCTTTCGCCTTGTCCTTGATGTC
>JAICXU010000151.1 GCA_025934595.1 Polyangiaceae bacterium
AACGCCGAGCCGTCGACGACGCCTGCGCGCAACGTCGCGTGCGTCACGCGCGAGGCCATGAGGTCGTAGCCGCGACGCTCGGCCCCAAAGTCGTCGGCCAAAGCCGCCAAGAATTCGTCGACGTGGAGGCTCTCGTCGCTCGCGCCGAGGAGAGGTTGCATCCATGACTCGGTGCCATCGAACGCACGAGCCGATCCCCATGATTCGAGGGTGTGAGATTGAGGGACGTAGAATTGGCAAGCCTGCGACGTTTCGTTCTCGTGCGATCCCAGGTGCACGCTGAAGCGCACGTTGCGAACGAGCTCGGGCAGCTTCAGGTCGCGCGGAGACGCGTAAGCGGGATTGCCGCCGAGCACGAAGAGGGCGTCCGTGTCGCCTTCGATCGCCGATGCGACCGCGCCGAGATCGTGCGACGCGTGACCCGCTTCGAAGATCGGAGAGGGGACGAACGCCAAAAGACCGCTCGCCTGCGCCCCGAGCATCGCGTTGATGGCGTGCGCCAGCGCATGCACGTACGGCGGCTGCGCCTCGCCGACGAGGACGACTGCGGCGCCGCGGTGCGAGAGAAGATCCTTCGCGATCGCCGCGGCGAGCGGATCGGGCGGCGACGAAATCGAGCCTAGAAATAGCCCTTTCGGCGCGTCCGCCTTCGCCGCGACTTCGGCGAACAGCGCACGAGCGAATGCCGGGATCGCGGATCGGCGCATGCGGATGCGATGATCCGCCGATGCGCCGGTGACGGTGGGCGCGGGCTCGAGCACGTAGAGTCGATTCATCGCGGGTCCATCGCTCGCGACCCGCCGTCGCTCCGCGAATTGGCGCGCGTGACGAAGCGAAGCCGGCCCCACCGTAAGAAAGTCCGAGTCGATCGCCACGACGACGTCGGCCTTTCGAACGTCGACGACGGGCTCGACGATCTCCCCGAAGGCCAATCTCGCGCCTTCCCACGCGCGCCGCGGCGAAAGCGCGGAATGAAAGTGGAACGCGGTACGCGGGAGCTTCTCGCGAAGCCTCATGATGAGATCTACCGTGAGGCTCGACGACGTGGGCTCGAGCAAGAAGCGAGCGCCGGAGCCATTGGATTTCGCGAGAACGGAGCTCACGGCGCGAGCCATCTCGCCGAACGACGAAATCGCCCCTTGTTTCGTGATTCGCTTGCCGCGATCGCGATCGTAGACACCGAGAATGGTCGCTTGCTCGAAGATGCCGGTACCACCGAGGCTCGCCGGATGTCGCGGGTTGCCTTCGATCTTGGTCGGACGACCTTCGTGACTTTCCACGATGACCCCGACGCCGTACCCATCCCGCACGAGCGTCGTGGCGTAGTGGGTAGCGACACCCGGTGTCACCTCCGGCGGCTGCGATGCGTAGGGGACGATCTTTCCGCGCGGTGCGCGCGTGCAACCTGCCGCCGCGAGCGCGAGCGTCGTACCCGAGAGACGAAGAAAGTCGCGTCGCTCTGCGAGCGTCGGTGCTCTCTCTTGGTCCGCCGTAAATTCGGCTCGATTTCGCGTCGTCATCGGTGGCACCCGGAGCAATCGGTCGTCGGATGCACGTCGTAGCGAAGGGCGAGCTCGTGACCGATCTCGCGTTGCGGACGCGGAGGAACCCACTCCATGTTCGTGACCTCGTCGCGCGGTCTCAAGTACCTCTCCGGATCCCGATGACAATCGAGACACTCGCTCATGAGCAAAGGCTCGGCCTGATGGACGACCGCCATTTGATCGACGCGTCCGTGACACGACACACAGCCGACGCCTTGCCTCACGTGGATCGAGTGATCGAAGAACACGTGACCCGGCAAATTCGTCACCCGATTCCAAATGATTGGCTTGTTGTCGGCGGCGCTCTTTCGCACGATCGCGAGCTCGGGGCTTTGGTCCCATACCTGCGCGTGGCATCCCATACATACGGACGTCGCAGGAACACCGGCATATGGAGATCGGCGAGCGTCGGAATGGCAATACAAGCAATCGATGCCGTCGTCGCGCACGTGATGGCGATGATCGAATTGGACCGGCTGCGGGATCGGTGAGCCCTCGCCCGTGGATGTCGGCGAGCGCGCCCACGCCATCAGCGCGGCGGGGAGCCCGATCGCTACGCCGACGCCGCTGACGAGCACGGCACGAAGCACCGAATCGGCCCAGGCGGGGAAGAGCGCTGCCATCGTCAGAGCCCGTGGGGCAACGTGAGGGCCGCGATGATCGCGATCGCCAGCAAAAATAGGCCGATCATGACGGCAGCGGCGATCGTCGTCGATCGTCGAATGGCGCGCTGCAATCTTTCGACGTGCGCCGACTCGGCGAACGGTGCCGGCGATGGACCCTCGGGACCGTGCTCGATCGCGAGCGCCAACGCCTCCGCCAAATGGATGGCGCGACGCTCGCCGTTCTCCATGATCTGCGTCTTGCAGCTGAAACCGTCCGCGATGACGAACGTGCCCGGATCCGCCTCGCGAACGTGCGGCATGAGAACGCGCTCCGCGCTGGCTTGCGAAACGTCGAATTTGTCCTTCTCGAAGCCGAACGATCCGGCCATGCCGCAGCAGCCGGATTGGAGGATCTCATAGTCGAGATCCATGGCCTTCATGATCTTCTCTTCGGCGCCGAAGCGCATGATCGAGTGGTGATGGCAGTGAGCTTGGACGATCGCTTTGCGTCGCAGCTTCGGTAGCCTTTCGTGGTCCACGTGGCGATCGAGGAACTCGGAGAACGTGAAGGTCTGAGCGGCGAGGTTCTTGGCTTCGTTGCGTGACGGCATCATCTCGCGAAGCTCGTCGCGGAAGACCGAGCAACAGCTCGGCTCGAGCACGACCATCGGGATGCCCGCGTCGACGTGTGGCCTCAGCGTCGTGAGCGTGTCCTCCAGATAGCGCTCGGCGAGATCGAGCATGCCGAAGTCGTAGAGAGGCCTTCCGCAACAAACGCGTTTCGCAGGCAAAATCACCTGAAAATCGAGGTGCTCCAGCACGCGCACCGCCGCCTCTGCGGTCTCCGGATGAAAGTGGTCGTTGAAGGTATCGACCCAGAGCAGGACCTTGTTCGGCGACTCTGCCTTCGCCCCACGTTCTTCGAACCACGCGCGAAACGTCTTCGGCGCGAATGGCGGGATCGTGCGCTGCGCGTGGATCCCTGCGGCGAGCTTCGCGAGAGCGCGGAAGACGGGAAGCTGCGTGACGACGTTCACGGCGCCCGGCGCGACCGCCGCGATCTCCGCCCACTTGTCGATGAGCCCGAACGCATAGGCGCTCCGCGGGCGCAATCGACCCTCGTAGTAATGAGACAGGAACTCCGCCTTGTAGGTCGCCACGTCGACGTTGACGGGGCAGTCGCCTTTGCATCCCTTGCATGCGAGACAAAGATCGAGCGACTCCTTGACGTTCTCGTCCCTCATGCCTCGGGTGATCGGACCGTGTCCGCGGAGCATTTCCCAAAGGAGATGCGCGCGACCTCTGGTCGAGTGTCGCTCTTCTTCCGTGACCATGAAGCTCGGGCACATCACGGCGCCGCCTTCGCTGCTCAGATTTCGACACTGCCCGACGCCCACGCATCGCAGCGCCGCGTGCGCGAAGCTTCCGCCGTCCTCGGGAAATTTAAAATGCGTCTTGGGCTGCGCAGGATCGTACGCCGCACCGAGGCGCAGATCTTCGTCCGCGCGATGCGGACGCACGATTTTGCCTGGATTCATCTTGCCGTCCGGGTCCCAAATCGCCTTGAACTCGGCGAACGCGCGCACGATCTCGGGCCCGAACATCTTGTCGAGAAATTCGGCCTTCGACTGCCCGTCGCCGTGCTCTCCGCTGAGCGACCCGCGATATTTTTTCGCGACGAGCTCGCTCGCTTCGCCCAAGAAATCGTGAAACCGTGAGATGCCGTCGTGACTCGTGAGGTCGAAGTCCACTCGACAGTGCACGAGACCCTGCCCGAAGTGACCGTAGAGCACCGAGTCGTACCCATAGCGATGGTAGAGAGCGTCCAAGTCTCTCAGGTAGGCACCAAGGCGCTCGGGCGGAACGGCGGAGTCTTCCCAACCCTCCCACGTATCTCTTTCGCCGGGAACGAACGCGGTTGCTCCGAGGCCGTCCTCGCGCATCTGCCACAAGTGTTCTTGGTCGTCATCTTCGACGAGGAGCTTGGCATCCGCGGCTTCGCTTCGCAGCGCGTCGATCAGCTTCTCACCGCGTGCCTTCGATTCTTCGTGATCGTCCGAGCCGATTTGTACGAAGAGCCAGCCGTGGCCTTTCGGCAAAAGATCGAGATATTTCGCGTGTGGGGGATTTTTCCTTTTCAGATGATCGTAGAGGCGCTGATCCATCCCTTCGATCGCCATCGGGTCCGCTTCGATCTCGAGGACGCGCGGGACGTGATCGGCGGCGTCGAACACGGTGTCGTAACCGAGCATCGCGACGACGCGCTTCGGACGTAAGTCGACGAGACGCACCGTCGCTTCGAGGATCGTGACGCACGTCCCTTCCGTCCCGACGATCGTGCGCGCGAGATTGAAGCGACCGTCCTTCTTGGGGAGGAGCTCGTCGAGGTTGTAGCCAGACACGCGTCGCGGCAGCTTCGGGTAACGCCGCGCGATGCGATCTGCGTAACGATCCCGCAGATCGCGGATCGCACGGTAAATGCCGCCTATTCTGTCACCCTTCGCGATCGCGGTTTCGAGCGCGCGCTCGTTCATCCAACCGAGCTGCATGCGCGTGCCGTCGTAGAGCGCCACGTCGAGGGCTTCGACGTTGTGGACCGCGATCCCGGAATACTGGGCGTTCATGCCGCCGCAGTTGTTGGAGATCATTCCGCCGAATCCGCAGCGACTGTGCGTGGCCGGCTTCGGGCCCCACGTGAGATCGAATCGCTTCGTGGCGTTCGCGAGCTCGTCGCAGATGACGCCGGGCTCCACCCGCGCGATGCGACGCCGTGGATCGATTTCCAAGATCTTGCGCATGTACTTGGAGAAATCGATGACGACCGCCTCATTGCAGGCTTGTCCCGCGAGGCCCGTGCCGCCGGTGCGGCATACGACGGGCGATCCCTTCTGACGGCATGCGGCCAGCACCGCGAGGACGTCGTCGGCGCTCTTCGGCAAAACGACGCCGAGAGGCACGTGGTAATAATTCGAGGCGTCCTGCGCGTAGAGGCCGAGCGTGCCCGCGTCGAAGCGGACCTCGCCTCGAACGTGCTTCTTGAGGAGGCGATCGAGAGGAACGAGCGATCGATCGCTCATTGCCGCGCGCCCTCATGTGAGATCCGCTTGTCGAGAATCTTGAAGCGTTCGGCGTCCGCGCGTTTGAGGGTAAGCCCCATACCCGGCGCTCCCAGGTCGGGGACGAGCTTTCCGTCTTTGGGAATGCTGGCGCCGTCGAGGAGCATGCGCTCGATCCGATCGTGATCGTGAAAGTGCTCGACGTGCACGACGGAGGCGGCGGCGCACGCGACGTGCGTATGGAGTGACGGCGCGCAATGCGCCGAGAGAGGTACGCCGCGCGGATCGCAAAGCGAAGACGCCACGAGGAATCCGGTGATGCCACATCGCGTCGCGTCCGCTTGGAGGGTGTCGACGGCGCCCGCGCTCAGCATTCGATCGAAATAGCGCGCGCGGTATCCGTACTCGCCCGCCGCGATTCGCATTCCTTTCGGCGCGCGCTCTCGCACGTAGCGAAGGCCGTCGAGGTCGTCCGAAGTCACCGGCTCTTCGAACCAAGACACGTCCTCATGTGCGATGGCATCGGCGATCGCGAGCGCCTCGTTCGCGTCGTACGCGCCGTTCGCGTCGACGAAGAGCTCCACGTCCCGTCCCAATGCTTCGCGCGCAACTCGCACGCGCGCGGCCGTATCCTCGTTCTTGCCGATCTTCATTTTGACTCGAGAAAAACCCGCCGATTTCCATTCGGACATCTGCCGCGCGAGCTCGCTCGACGAGTACGACGTGAAGCCTCCGGAGCCGTACGCGTCCACCGATGCGCGACGCGCGCCGAGGAGCGTCACGAGGGGCAGCCGCGAGACTTTCGCTTTCAGATCCCAGAGCGCGGCATCGACCGCCGAGATCGCCGTCGCTGCTACGCCTTCGCGTCCGAGATTGCGCACGGCGCGCTCCATCGCGGCGTAGGTGCTCGGCGGAGACATCGGATCGGCCGCCAGCGCGATGCTCGCCAGATGGTCGGCGACGAAATGCGCCGTCGACGCGTCCGCGTACGTGTAGCCGAAGCCCGTCGTGCCACTGCGCTCGATCTCGACCGTGACCAGCACGGTAGAATCCCACGCGAACGTCCCGTCGGATTCGGGGGCGCTCGTGGGTATTTCGAATGCAGAGACGCGAAGGGTCGGACGTTCCATCAGATCTTCTGTCCCACCTTGGGGAACATGTGACCGATGGCCTGCTTGAGGATGCCTTCTTCGTGAGGGTCGCCCTTCAAGAGAGTCATACCGAACGCCTTGGCTTGCTTCAGCGTGATGTGAGGAGGTAGCGGGGGCACGTCGGGATCCGTGACCACCTCGAGGACCGCGGGCCGATCGGAGGCAAGCGCGCGATCCCACGCAAGAGCGATGTCTTCCGGACGCTCTACCCTCAAACCGCGAAGCCCGAGCATCTCAGCGTAGTCGGCATAAGGAAAGCTCGGGAGATCTTGAGACGCGGGATAGGAGGTGTCGCCTTCCATGGCACGCATCTCCCATGTGACCTGGTTGAGATCGTCGTTGTGCAAGACGAGCACGACCAGGCGGGGATCCTTCCATTCGCGCCAATACCTCGCGATGGTGACGAGCTCGGCATTGCCGTTCATCTGCATCGCGCCGTCGCCGACGAGCGCGATCACGGGGCGCTCGGGAAAGGCCATTTTTGCCGCGATCGCGTAAGGAACGCCGGGCCCCATCGTGGCGAGCGACCCCGAGAGGCTCGCCATCATGCCTCGGCGCAGCTTCAGATCGCGAGCGAACCAATTCGCGCACGATCCGGAATCCGACGTGAGAATGGCGCCCGCAGGCAGCTTCGGCGAAAGCTCCCAGAAGACGCGCTGCGGATTGATGGGGTTGGCCGGCAGCATCGCGCGCTCGCGCATCAGCGAGCTCCACTCTCCGTTCCAGCCGAGGATCTTGTCGCGCCACGCCGCGTCTCGTTTCGGCGCGAGCTTGGGAAGCAGCGCCTGGAGGGTGGCGCGTGCGTCGCCTACCAGATTGACCTCC
>JAICXU010000620.1 GCA_025934595.1 Polyangiaceae bacterium
CGGCACCGCGCCGACGATCGACGGCACCGAGCACGCGCGCGGCTCGAAGGCCCTCCACGTTCTCATCACGGGCAAAGGCGCGTCGATGATCCGCGAGACGAAGACGTTCCCCGAAGTCGGCGACACGTATTGGGGACGCGTCTTCGTTTACTTTCATCAGTTGCCGCACGAGATCGCGGCCGACGGCGGCATGCCGTATTCGCATTGGACGTTCGCGTACGGCGCGGGCACAGGCGATCCAGGACAAATTCGCGTGTCCGGTCAGCTCCAGCTGAAAGGTGCAAAATACATCAATCTCTTCGGCGTCGGCACCGACGACGGTGTGCCGATCCCGAGCGACGCCGGCACCGGCGATTGGACGCTCAGCGACAACGATCCCGACGGCGGCCCGATGACGGTGCCCGCGAGCTCCTGGCAGTGCATCGAATGGCTGCACGACGGCACGAACCAAGTGACGCGCTTCTTTTGGAACGACACCGAGCATCCGTCGCTCATGACGACGGAGACGAAGCACGGCGGAAATCCCGTCGATTACGTGTTGCCCGCGTTCACGTCCGTGACGATCGGCTGGCAGGAGTATCAGACCAGCGTCGAGACGTTCGAAATGTGGGTCGACGAAATCGCGATCGATTCGAATCGAATCGGCTGCGTGCTCTAGTCCACGCGCCTGCCGCGCCCGCGCGCGGCTTCAGCCCACGGCTTCGAGATCGTCGAGCACCTCGACGATCGAAATATCGACGACCGACACGTCCGAGGCCGCCACGTCGATCGTGTGGATCGCGGGCTTCGGGAACATCGATGCGGGTTCTTGCGCGATACGCGGAAGGGGCGGCGGACGCATCGTCGACCTCGGCGGAGGCGGCACACTCGCCGGCGCCGGCTGCAGCCCTCTCGGCAATGCAGGCAGCGCCGGAATGGACGGCATCGACGAGAGCGCCGACGACGACAGGATCGGCACGCGCGACGGAGGCGGAAGCGCCGGCGGAACGACGCTGCGCGTCTTCTGCGGCTGACAGATGGGGTCGAGAATGCGGCGCGCGTGCACCGGCAAGTCGTACGTGCGGCTCAAAAGCTCCTCGCACGTGATGAAGCTCTCGTGACGTTCCCACGCGCCGAGCGCGCGCCGCAACGAAAGCTCACCGCGTGCGCCCGCCCGCCGCGCGATCTCGCGTACGATCGGCGCGAGCACGGCCACGATGCGCCGGCACAAGGTCTCCGGGCTCACGTCGACGATGGGGCGACCCTCGAAGAGCGCGCGCTTCATCGCCTTGCGCGCTTTGCACAAGTCCTCGCATGCGGCGGTGATGAAGCGCCAGAGACGCAAGACGACCGTGCGATCGTCGGGCGTGAGCTCGTAGACGTCACCCTTCGCGTTCGTCTTCGGATCGATCGGCCGAAAAATCGCGCGCGTGACCTCACCGCGGAAATCCAGCTCGATTTCCGCGCAATCCGGCCGCTGCGGCTTTTTGTTGAACGTGATCTTGCCCTTGTCGGGCCCGATCACGAACGAGCGCACGTAGAGATCGTCGAGCTTGAACGGGCGCGGCTCGATCCGCTTCTTGAGGATGCCGACTTGCTTCGGCGGGTTGATCACCGTGCCTTCGCACACCTCGCGCACACGCCGCGTCTTGCGCCACGCATGACTGTCGGGGATGGCGACGTCGAAGCTCGCTTGCAAGCCATACGACGCGGTGGTGGTCACGATCGCGCCCGCGCCTTCGTCGGAGCACACGAGCGAGAGCTCCACGTCGGTCTTCGGCACGTCGTGCACGGCGAGGAACGACTCGACGGCGAGATGCACCTCGGCCCGTGCCGCCGCGACCTTCTTCTTCGCTTCGTTCACGGCCTCCTCGGTCTCTTTTTCGAGAAGCGCCATCTGCGACTCCACCGTCGCGCGCGCCGCGGACAAGAGACGCGTCCCCGTTTGCACGACGCGCTCCGAACGCGCATTCGATCGCTCGTGCATGATCGCATCACGCACGGAGTTGCCGAGGTCCGACAAATGCACGCGCTCTTCTTGGCGCGCTTGCTCCGCGAGCGTCGCTTGATCTTGCGCTTCGACGATCGACGTCTCGGCTTCGAGGAGCGCCACGCAGCACGTCACCGCGTCGTCGATCGTGCGGATGAAATCCATGTCGTACGGAAACGGAGTCGAGTCGCCGTAGACGTACGTCGATCCGGATTTCGTGGCCTTGAGAGGATGCTGCGAAAGCTTTTGGTCGAGCGCGGACGCTGCAAGCGAGGACGGTCTCGGGATCGTCTCTTCGTTGTGGAAATCGACTTTTTGCGATCGCGACGAAACCGGCGCGGAGAGCCGCGCGGAGATGGGCGCCGAAAGGGGCGCGCGCGACGAGAGCGGCGCGGGCAACGCGGCAAGCGCAGAGCGAGAAGATGCGGACGCAGGAAGCGGCGGCGGCGCCACGAGGACCAATGCTTTTTTGCTCATGAGATTCCGCCTTTCGAGAGATCACAGCCGTTCGAAGCCTGCCTTGGGAAGGCAAGGACCTGGTGCGCGCTTTGTCCATCAGGTCGGAGGTACGTGGGGTGCGGGTTCATTTTTTATACGCGGATATTCGCGGAGTTCCGTGCGCAGGCGCGCGCGCGCACGCGATCTCTCGCAATCGGCAGGCCAACGCCAAGCGCTCGATTTTCCGAAAAAACCCATGCCCCGCGCAGGGCGACGCGCGGAAACGGAGAGGCTCAGATTTTCGTCGCGGCGATGACGACGTGCGGATACGGCAGGATGTCGGGGACCCGCACGATGCGGACGCGGAAGCCGAGATCGGTGAGCACGCGTCCCCACTCTTTGTGGTGTCGATACGTGAGCTCGTCGCTCATGCCCACCATCAGCCGATCCAAGTATTCGGTGAACTTCAAACCGAAGCGCGGCTCGGTGGTGATGTCCTTGATGAGAAGCATTCCGTTCGGTCGCAAGAGATCGCGCATGCGCTCGAGCACCGGGATCTGATCTTTTTCCGGAATGTGGTGCATGACGTCGAGCACGTACGCGGCATCGAACGGACCTTCGAGATCCACGGTGCGCACGTCGCCTTCGAGGAACCGGTGCTTCTTCAGCCCGAGCTTGGCGGCGTCGCGCGTGGCCCATTGGATTCGACCGCCCCTCGGATCGACCCCGGGGGTGCCGCGGCGCGGAGGCATTTTTGCGAAGTACCCCGCGAAGTGACCCCACCCCCACCCCACAACGCGGATATATA
>JAICXU010000826.1 GCA_025934595.1 Polyangiaceae bacterium
TCTCCTCACGCTCGCCGGTGCGCTCGTCGCGACGGCGGTGATCTTCGATCGCGCGTCGCTTCCTCTCCCGAACATGATGTCGGCGGTGGTCTTGCTCGGGTGGGCGGCAGCCGTCGCTCTCTTCAGTAGCGCACGCGTGCAAACGTTGGTCGCCACCGTGGCGAGCGAGCAAGAAAACCGCGAGGCGGAGCTCACCGCGCTCGTGGCCGAACGCACGTCGCAGCTCGAATCGCAAAATCGAGCTTTGGAGAAGCGCGGAGTCGAGCTGGAAACTGCGATGCACGCCCTCGCTTCCGCGCAAGCCGATCTCGTGCGAGCCGAGAAGCTCGCGTCGGTGGCGACGCTCGTGAAAGGAATCGCGCACGAGCTCAACAACCCGATCAACTACATCGTCAACAACGTGCCCTTGCTCCAACGCGACACGAAACGGATCGCCGACGCGATCGCGCGTATCGGTGGCGCAGATCCGACGCTTTCAGTGGCCATGAGCGAAGTCGACGCGATCGCACAAGACATCGCAGAGGGCGCGCGGCGGTCCGCCCTCATCGTCGGTGACCTACAAAATCTCACGTCGGCGCCGCAGCGGAGCGTCGAAGAGGTCGACCTCACGCAAATCGCGCGGCAGACCGAAGCGCTTTTCGCACAACGTCTCTCGCCACGCGTTCGCATCGAGCTCGCGCTCGCCGACGCCGCGCGACTTCGTGCTCGCGCCGGTCAGCTCGAGCAGGTGCTCGTGAACTTGGTCGACAACGCGGTACGCGCGGTCGGCGAATCGGGTGTCGTGAAAATCGATGTCGTGCATGACGGCGATCGCATCACCCTTCGCGTTTGCGATGACGGCAAAGGAATGACCGACGAGGAGCGAAAGCACGCGCTCGATCCGTTCTTCACGACCCGCGCTGCGGGCGAGGGGTCCGGGCTCGGGCTCGCGATCGTCGCGCAGATCGTCGAGGCACACGAAGGCCAGGTCCATCTCGACAGCATGGTGGGCCGCGGCACCACCATCACAGTCACGCTGCCCGCGATCGGAATTGCAGCCTAAATTGGCTGGTTTCGTCGCCCGCCGTCACTTTCCGTCACCTGCTTTTTTGGGAGATTTCGAAAAACGCGCGAGACCTCGAGATTTCGTCTCGCGCTCGTGAACGACGTGCGCGAGCTGGATCGCGCCTGACCACCGCGGCAACGAAACGAATTCGGTGGCGCACGAATTGCTCGATGTACGCGCATGTCGTCACACGAATTTTTGCGAGACACGCGCGGCACGACCGCCATCGAGTACGCGCTTCTTCTCTTCGCCGTTCTCCTCGGGGGCGCGAGCGCAATGAGAGCGGTCGGACCGAAGGTCGCGCTCGACGGATCGCTCACCGCGCGCATTCTCGGTGGTGAGGACATTTCGGTGACCGGCGCCGCAGGCTCCGTGCGCGGCGGCGCGAGCGACCCACGCGTCGGAAGGTCGCGAAGCGGAACGTCGTCAGCGGGCTCCGGCGGCGCGATCGCATCGAACGGAGGCGGCGACGGCTCGCTTCTTTCGAACCGAATGGTCGCGAGCGCACCGATGACGGGCGGCGGCATCGTGCTCGGCGCTTCCGGAGCGCCCCCCAATCTCGGCTCGTTCTCGACCGACGCCTATTCTGGAGGAGCGGGAGGACCCGCGAGCGCATCCAATGGAGGGTCGAGCGGTGCGACGCCGACGTTCGCGCCTCATTTCACGTCGGCCCTTTTTCAAAATCCGGCGTATCACCCCGCGTCGACTCCGTCGAAGGCGTCCACATCCGCGTCCTCGGCATCTTCCACCTTCACGCCCCACTTCACGTCGGCGCTCTTCCAAAATTCCGCGCATCGCGCGCCGGGATCGCACGCGTCGTCCGCACCTTCATCTTCGTCGCGCGCATCGAGCGCGAGATCATCGAACGGCGGCTACGCGATCTCGGCGAAAGGAAGGGCGCAAATGCAAGCGCTGCTCGATGAAGCGCAATCCCACGCGGCAGGCGAGCGTCCGTTGGGTCGATGCTATGCCGCCGTAGCCACGTACATCGATGCGGTCGGGTACGGCAACATGGGCAAAGCCCCTGGCGCGTCGCTGCCGTCGGTGCCCGACGATTACGGAACGTACGCGCATCAGTTCGCGGACTACATGAACGCGAAAGGATCGAACGGACAGACGAACGCGAGCCGGCTCGGCCTCCAACGGTTGCCGATCACGAATCCCTACAAGGCCCCGCCGGGATCGATCGTCGTCGTGCGCGCCGGAACACCGGGCACCGCGAATCCGGTGGCCGGCGACATCGTCGTCGTCGGCAAGAACGGCACCTTCTACAACGACGGCAACATGGGCTACGGCGGCTCGCAGAATTTTCCCGCCGGCAA
>JAICXU010000166.1 GCA_025934595.1 Polyangiaceae bacterium
AGCTCGTCGCGTCCGAGCCCGAGCCGCTACAGTCGCGCTTCCGAGTCACGCACGGAATGCTCATCGACGTCCTCGGTCGCGAAGGCGGCGGATGCATGGCGATGGCGCGCCTCATTTCGCGGAGCCATGATCGCGAGCCCGAGCGACGCATCCACGGCAGGAATGCGCTCGCGCTCTTCAAGACGCTGCTCGATGCAGGGATCGTCGAGAAAAAGGCCGGCCGCGCGATCGTGCACGCCGATCTGCAACAGGACTTTTCGCTGCACCACGCGCTGTCGCTCTATGCGGTCGAGACCATCGAGAAGCTCGATCCCGACACAGAGACGTACGCGCTCGACATCCTCACCCTCATCGAATCCATCTTGGAAAATCCGGACATCGTTCTTCGCAAGCAAGTCGACAAGCTGAAGACCGAGAAGATGGCGGAGATGAAAGCGGCGGGAATGGAATACGAAGAGCGCATGGCGGAGCTCGAGAAGATCGAGCATCCGAAACCGCTCCGCGAATTCGTGTATTCTACATTCAACGATTTCGCGCGCGTGCACCCGTGGGTCGCGGGCGACAACATTCGTCCGAAGTCGATCGCGCGCGAGATGTTCGAGACGCTCTCGGGCTTCGACGACTACATCAAGGACTACGGGCTGCAGCGTTCGGAAGGCGTGCTCCTCCGGTACTTGAGCGACGCCACGAAGACGTTCACGCAGACGGTGCCGGCGTGGGCGAAGGGAACGCGCACCGACGAAATCGAGCTATTTTTACGTACGATCGTGAGGCAGGTCGACGCGAGCTTGCTGGACGAATGGGAGAAGATGCGGAGCACTCCGGTCGATCGTCCCGTCGAGCGCGCGCCGGGTCCCGACGACGTCGACGACGTAACGCACGACGTGCGCGCGTTCACGGTGCTCGTGCGCAACGCGGTCTTTCGTTTCGTGCGCGCGCTCGCCGCGAAAAAATATGCGGACGCCGTCGAGCTGGTCGATCTCGAGCCGAAGTGGACCGCGCCGAAGCTCGAAGAGGCGATGGCAGCCTTCTATGCATCGCGTTCGAGGATTCGCGTCGATCCTGCGGCTCGCGCGCCGGATCGCATGCGCGTCGTCACCTCCGAGCACGCGTGGCGCATCGAGCAGGTGCTGCTCGACCCGGAAGAGCACGATGATGCGACGCTCCTTTTCTCGGTGAATTTGGAAAAATCGCGCGCAGAGCGCCGGGCGGTGCTAGCCCTCCTCGGAGTCGAAACATGAGACGCGTGCACGCATCCGTCCTCGTCGCGATCGCAGGGGCTCTCTTCCTCGCGTGCGGCAACGACTTCGTCGCCGACGACGTCCCCAGTGGACCGTATCTCACGCAGGACGCCGCGGTGGGAGGCGACGCGACGACCGGCGACGGCGGCGCGCGCGATGGATCGGCCGGCGACGGCGCGGCGACGACGTGCTCGGACGGCAGCCCCATCGTCGCCGAATTCGCGTCGTGTCCGGACACGCCCGCCTCGGTGCCAGCGGCGCTGTCGACCTCTCTCGCGAGCGCGACGCGCGGCGACGTGATTTCGCTCGGCGACGCTGCGACCGCCGAGTCGACGACGTCGTGCTTTCCCGTGCGCGTGTGCGTACCCGCGTCGGCGCCGCCGATGATGTTCTCCGACAGCCCGGAGTCGCCCGCGTCGAGCGGCGTGCTCTACGCGGACGTCGTCGGGCCCGGCACGGTCCGCATTTACGTGTATCATACAAATGGCGGGAATGACGGAATTCAGCGGAAATTCCCGGTCGTCGTGCTCAATCAAGGCGCGACCGACGCTCACGCCACCATTCTCCAAAAGGGTCTCGCCGGTCCGTCGGGGACCTACGTGGCCGTCGGCAAAGCTGCCATCACACGCTGGCTCGCATCGACCGAGTCCGCGCCCATCACGATTCCGGCGGGGCAGCGCATCTTGCTCGACTCCGATCTCGACGCCCTTCACGCGAGCTATACCGAGCTCGTGCACGGCATCATCGACGTCTCGTTCGATGCGCCCGTCAAAGTCTCGGTCGTCTCGGTCCAAGCTGGCGACGACGCCGCGAGCATCACGGCGGGGCTCTCGCTCCTGCCGGCGGATGTCGATCACGAGCGCGCCACATTCGTCGGCGCCGCGCGCGTCATCGAAGCGGAAGGCCTCGTCGCCGGTGACGGCATTCGCAAAATCTCTCTCGGCGGAAATGAAACCGATGCGAATCTGAAAGGCACCGACGCCGTCGACGGCGCCACCGCATCGCTCGGCGGAAATTATGGTGTATTGTACACGCTTCTCGCGGGCGTCTCTTCGCACGCGAGCCTCGTGCTCGTGCCGCGCGGGGGCGCGTGGGGCGGAAGCGGCGACGTGACCGCCGGCGAAGACAGCGACGGCGGCGCGCTCGCATTTCCGAGCGCAATCGAGTCGGCCCCCGCCGATGGCAGCGCCGTCGTCCTCGGACGTTTCGCGAACGGCGCGAACGTGCGCGCCCATTTCATGAGCGCCGGAGGCTCGAGCCTGCCGGTTCACCTGGCGAGCATTCCGCTCCCGTAGTAGCCACGCCTCTCGCCAAAAAGGCGCTTTCTTGGCAACCTTTGTCCTCGGGCGGTCGATGATCGCTCGAGCGCGCAAATGGTTCCCAAGTACGCACCCGGCGAAAAAATTCCCGGAACCCCGTTCGTCGTGTCCTACACGATCGGACGAGGCGGCGGCGGCGCCGTGCTTGCCGTGCGCGACGAGCACCTCGACGTCCTGCGCGCGATCAAGCTCCTCGAGGTCGAGCCGCGCCTCGGCGAGCGACGCGAAGATGCGGTGAAGGCCCTGCTCAAAGAGGCGGTCGTCATCGCGAAGCTCCACAAAGCGTGTCGCGAGCACATCGTCGAGGTTTTATTCGTGGGCCAAACCGCCGATTCGCATGCGGTGCCGTACATCGTGATGGAGCTCATCGACGGCGCGCCGCTCCGCGATCTCTTGAAGAGGAGAGGTGGCAGGCTCGAGCCCATTCATGCGCGCCAAGTCGGCATCGACGTCCTCGCCGCGCTCGCGGCCGCGCATGATCAAGGCGTGGTGCATCGGGATTTGAAGCCCGCGAACATCATGTGCGAGGTGCTCGATCAAAATCGCGTGCGCATGAAGGTGATCGATTTCGGCATCGCCGGCGGGCTGAATCAGCGCACGAAGCGCGTCGCCGGAACGTTTCGTTACGCGGCGCCGGAGCAAATTCACATTCAAGGTCCGAGCCCGCTCATGGCACAGACCGACCTTTATTCGCTCGGCTGCATTCTCTACGAGTGCCTCGCGGGACAAGGTCCGTTCGACGCCGACTGCAAGACGAACGAGCATTTCGTCGCGGCGCATCTCACGCGGGAGGCGCCGTCGATCTCGAGCTTCGTCCCCCGAATCCCGCGCGCGTTCGATGCGTTCTTCGCGTCCATGCTCGCGAAAGATCCGGCGAGGCGGCCCGCGACGGCGCGCGCGTGTGCGGCGCAGCTCATGGACTTGCCGTGGGGCGAATCGGGCGACGTCGAAGCGACGCGCACGGACGAAATGCTGGAAGCCGCGATTCAGAGCGTCGTGCGCGGTCACGAGCAAAAACGGGGAGAGGCGTCGCCCCAACAAGCGCCGACGGCACGGCCGGTTCAAAAAACGCTTGCGTCTCCTGGTGCCGCGTCCTCCGCTGTCGCGCCTGGTGCCGCGCCCGGTGCGCCGTCGACGGCTCCGCAGCATGCGCCGGCGTTCTCCGGAAAAGGCGGCACGGTGCGCGTGCCGCAATCGATGGCGATGGCGAGCACGATGCTCGATCAAGCAGCGGCCACCCGCACTTCCGCGCCGCATGCTGCGCCGGCGGCCGGGCGAGGCGGGACGTTGCCGATGTCGTCGCTCCAGGTGCCGCCGCCCGGGAGCCTGCCGATCGTCGAGTCGCCCTATTGGGGAAACGCGAGCCAAGGTCCACACGATCTCGATGGAAAGGACTCTTCGACGTTCGGTCCGGTCGCGCAGACGTTCGGAAAAATTTCGCCGTCCGCGCGATGGATCGCGGGCGTAGCCGTCGCGGCAAGCGCGGCGATCCTCTTCGTCGCGCTCGGTGTCTGGCTGGCGCATCGTCATGACGCGCTCGCGACGGCCGCTTCGAATTCGAACGCTGCGTCGCCGCCCGTGACGACCTCACCGGTCGCGACCGCGCCGGCGGCGAGCGCAGCGGCGTCGGCGCTCATCGCGTCTGCGACGCCCGCCGTTTCCGCAGCGCCGTCCGCGAGCGCAGAATCCTCCTCGACGAAGACCACTTCGCCGGCGCGTACGCATGCCACATCTACGGTCCATGCAGATTTTTCGCCCACCGGCGACACACCCACCGCCACGACGACCCGAAAACTTCCGGGGTCGGGCCTTTGATGAGAAGGTAAGCGCGCCATGCCGCAGGACGACGAAAAAGGACCCTCGGTGGTCATCGATCAGACCCAACAAGACGGCATCAGCGCCGCCGAGATCCAGCGCATCGCGCGGGAAAGGCGCGAGAAGTCGAGTCGCGAGGCGACGACGTCGGTCATCGAGATCGGCAAGATTCCGAAAAAGAAGAGCTCGTTACCGTTGGTCGTATTTTTGGCTGTTTTCGCGATCGCGGCGATCGCGCTCATCGTCAAATCCCAACGCGAGCCGGACGTCGACGCAGCGATTCCGCCGGTCTCGGCGGCCGCGTTGTCACAAGAGCCGTCCATTCCGCCGGTGCCGACGAGCGTGACGACGGCGACCGAAGCCATCACGAGCGCCGCGCCCGTCGCGCCGAGCACCGCGCCCGTCGCGCCGTCGCAAGCTCCGTCGACGGCGCATTCCGCGACCGTCCATGCCGCTGCCTCCGCGTCTTCCTCGCCCGACGATCCGGACAAGGCGCTCTTCAAGACCCACCGTACGCCCTGACACTTTTCAACCCGTGAGATCCTTCATGAAGTCTTTCTTGAAGCACATAACGATCGCAGCTTTGTGTTTGGCGCCCTCGATCGCGTACGCGCAGAACGCGTCGACGATGGCGGACGCGCGATTCCACGAAGGGCTCGCGTTCGTGCAAGCGGGTCAGTACGAGCAAGCGCGGCTCGCGTTCGCGCAGGCGTATGCGATCAGCAAGGATCCGACGACGCTTTGGAACTTGGCGCTCGCGGAGATGAAGACGAACCATCCCGTGGACGCGATCCGCCATTTCAGGCAATTCAAGCGGGATCCGAAGGCGAACGCGCAAGACATCCCGACGTGCACGAGCCTCATCGAGCGCATGGAAGCGCAGACGTGTCACGTCATCGTGAAGACGGCGCCGGGCGCGGAGATCACGGTGGACGGTGAGCGTTGGAGCGAGGAGGCGCCCACGTCCGATCCCATCGACGTGAGTGAGGGCGTGCACACGATCCGCGTGCAGCTCGGAACGCGATGGGCGAGCAAAGACATCGAGGGTGTGAAAGGGCAGGAGGTCACCATCACATTGGATGTCGGCGAAGCTCCCCAAGAGCACCATGATCACGACGTGGGCCCGCCCACTCATGATCGCACCAAGATGTTTCCGCCACCTACGGGAGCGATGATCCTAGGAGGTGTCGGCCTCGTGGGAGTGGGGCTCGGCGTAGGATTCGGGCTCGCGTCGTCTTCAGCGGGAAGCGATGCGCAAACGCTCGCGGACAAGAAGGTATGTGCGAACGCAGCGAGCCCCGACTGCGCTTCGCTGCAAAGCAAGAACGACACGGCGAAGCAAGACGGCGTCATCTCGACGATCGGCTACGTCGGAGGCGGCGCGCTCGTCGCGGGCGGCATCATTTGGTGGCTCGTCGCACCTCGCCACGAAGAGGTCGCGGTCGCGCCGAGCGTCGGACGCGGCTCGGCGACGCTCACACTTTCGGGGAGATTTTAACCATGAAACGAGCTTATTACGCGCTCTTGCTTCTCCCCGCTGCCGCCTTCGGGCTCGCGGCGTGTCCGAGCTTCGGCGTCGATTATTGCGTGGGAGACGCGTGCGGTGCGAGCGATGCGTCGACGGGTGACGCGCAGATTCTGCCTCCTGGATGCGATCCGACGAAGGATCCGAAAGACAGCATCGCGTGTGTGGACGACAGCATCGGAATCTTCGTGAGTGGAAGCGGAAGCAACTCGAACGCAGGGACGAAGGCCTCGCCGCTTCGGAGCATCGGTGCGGCGCTGAGCAAGATGGACTCACAACACAATCGAATCTATGTGTGTGATGGGACGTATCCAGAGACCGTTAAGTTAACAGGTCCCGCGAATATCTACGGTGGATTTTTCTGCGCCGATTGGTCGTCGGAAGGGCCGCAGACGCCATTGCAAAAGGTGGGACCGTCGACGAGCGGCTATGCGCTGGACATCGAGAACGTGAGCGGCGCGGTGGTGGTGGAAGATTTGGAGCTCGATGCGCCAAGCGGGCAAGCGCCGGGGGAATCGAGCATCGCGGTGTTCGTGTCGCAATCGACGAACGTGCTGCTGCGAAGGGTGACGGCGAAAGCGGGAGATGGAGCCGCGGGTGCCGACGCGGTCGCGACGAGTAATTATGGGTCGGATGGCGGCGCCGACGCCGCACCCTCGGGCACTACTGCGACTGACGATATGAGCACGCCGCCGTGTGTTAACACGTGCGCCGACGGAACAATCTCCACGGGTGGCGCGGGCGGTCAGGCGAACCTTGCTGGGGCGGACGGCGGGCCGAACATTCCGGAAAATCCAACCGGCCTGGTTCCACCCCACAATGGAATGGGGGGAGGGCTTTGCGGTACCACGGGCGCGCACCAGGGCGCAGATGGAATCGCTGGCGATGGGGGAGCGCCAGGCGCGGCACTATCGGGTAGCCTCGGATCAGGCGGGTGGCAATCGAGCGCCGGAGATCCGGGGACCAATGGCCCAGTCGCCCAGGGCGGAGGCGGCGGAGGCGGTGGCGCGGCCGCTGGTAAGGGC
>JAICXU010000490.1 GCA_025934595.1 Polyangiaceae bacterium
CATTTCAGGAGAATGCGGCGCTGATCAGCATCTTCTGTTCGAGTTGGTGGCTCGCGTGGCTGCCGGTCGCGGGGCTCGCGCTTTCGTCACGCGAAACCATCGAGAGCGGCAAGCGGTCGCCGATCGTCTCGCGCACGCGCGCGTTCAAGAAATACCAGGCCCCCATGTTTTTCGGCTCTTCCTGCACCCACACGAGCTGCGTGCCGTCGGCATACGCCGCGAGCGCTTCGAGCAATTTTTCGTTGAGCGGATAGAGCTGCTCGAGCCGCACGATCGCGACGTCTTTGCGACCGAGATCTTGCCGTGCCTTCGCGAGATCGTAATAGACCTTGCCGGTGCAGAGCAGCACGCGCTTCACGTCTTTCGGATCGACCGTCGTGTCGGGGATCACGCGCTTGAACTCGCCGTTCGCGAGATCCTCCAAGGGCGACGTCGCGATCGGCGCGCGGAGCAGAGACTTCGGCGTGAAGATCACGAGCGGCTTCCGCCAGGGACGCAGCACTTGGCGGCGGAGCGCGTGGAAGATTTGCGCGGGCGTCGTGAGGTTGCAGATCTGCATGTTGTCTTCGGCCGAGAGCTGCAAAAATCGCTCGATGCGCGCCGAGGAATGCTCCGGACCCATGCCTTCGTAACCGTGCGGTAAAAGCAGGACGAGACCCGACAGCCGCAGCCACTTGTCTTCCGCCGAGCTGATGAATTGATCGACGATGACCTGCGCGCCGTTCAAAAAATCGCCGAACTGCGCCTCCCAAATCACGAGGCCGTCGGGGCGATCGAGGCTGTAGCCGTATTCGAATCCGAGCACGCCCGTCTCCGAGAGCGGAGAGTCGTAGACCTCGAAGCGGGTGTCGTGTTTTTTCGCGAGGTCGTCGAGCGAGCAATGCGGCGCTCCGGTTTTCGCGTCGAAGAGAACGGCGTGACGATGGCTGAAGGTCCCGCGTCGCGCGTCCTGACCCGACAGCCGCACGCGATGCCCCTCCGCGACGAGCGACGCATACGCGAGCGTTTCGCCGGTCTCCCATTGCAAGACGCTCGGCTTGGCAAGCGCGTGCTCGCGGCGGCGCTTGATGACGGCGTAGGCCTTCGCGTTCGGCGTGAAGCCCTCGGGGATTTGCTCGAGCTCTTCGAGCAGGCTCGCGAGCTTGTCGGCCGGAACCGCGGTCGGCACCTCGACGATCATCGCGTCGGGACCGCCGTAATACGGTGCCCAGAGGCCCTCCATCGCGTTCGGCTTCTTCAGCCAGTCGCCTTTGCGCGCTTCCTCGAGCGCGAGGTCGAGCTTCGCCTTGCTGTCCACCGCGATCTGCTCGGCTTCCTGTTTCGAAACTTCACCCGCGTCGACGAGGCGCGAGACGTACGCTTGTCGGACTGTGTGCTTCTTGTCGATGAGCGCGTACATGAGCGGTTGCGTGAAGCGCGGCTCGTCGGCTTCGTTGTGGCCGTACTTTCGGTAGCAGTACATGTCGATGACGACGTCTTTTTGGAAGCGCTCGCGGAACTCGACGGCGAGTCGCGTGACCTGAATCACGGCTTCGGGATCTTCACCGTTCACGTGAAAAACAGGCACCTTCATCATGCGCGTGATGTCGGTGCAGTACCGCGTCGAACGTGCGTCGCGAGGCGTGGTCGTGAATCCGATTTGGTTGTTCACGACGACGTGGATGGTGCCGCACGTCGAGTAGCCCTCGAGGCCCGCCATGTTCAGCGTCTCGGGCACGACGCCCTGGCCCATGAACGCCGCGTCGCCGTGAATGAGGAGCGGCATCACGTTCGAACGCTTCTTGCGATCCTGCTTCGCGCGCACGCGACCCTCGACGACCGGGTTCACGAACTCGAGGTGGCTCGGATTGAACGCGAGTGACAGGTGCACTTTGTTTCCGGAGGGGGTGACGCGATCGCTCGAATAGCCGAGGTGGTACTTCACGTCGCCGCCGCCCAAAAAGCGCTCGGGATTCTTGTCGTCGAACGCGGCGAAGATCTCGCGCACGTTCTTGCCCATGATGTTCGCGAGCACGTTGAGGCGTCCGCGATGCGCCATGCCGAGCACGATCTCGCTGATGCCTTGCGCGCCCGCCTCGTCGACGAGCAAGTCGAGCAGCGCGATCATGCTCTCCGCGCCTTCGACGCTGAAGCGCTTCGCATTGCTGTAGTTCTTCGCGATGAACGTCTCGAAGATCTCCGCGTCGGTGAGCTTCGCCAAAATGCGGCGCACTTCGTCGCGTGCGAGCTCCGCGCGGTTGCGCGACGACTCCATTTTTTCTTGTAGCCAGCCGCGCGCGTCGGGCTCTTCGATGTGCGTGAACTCCACGCCGATCGATCGACAATACGTCTCCGTGAGATGCGCGATGATGGTGCGAAGCGTGGCTCTTTCCGGCAATCCCGAGATGCCGACGGTGGGAAATGTCGTGTCGAGATCCGAAGTCGTGAGCCCGAAATTCGAAAGATTGAGCTCTTGCGGCGGTCCTTGCATCGCCGACGATCCGCTCGCGGTCATGCCCCCCGCCGTCTCCGACCGCCGCTCTAGGCTCAGCGGGTCGACGTGCGCGAAGAGGTGGCCACGCACGCGGTACGCGTTGAGGAGCTGATAGACGCGGCCTTGCATCGCCGCCGCCGCGAGCATCTGCTCCTTCTTGCTGGCGCCGTTCGTATACGTCGCGCCGTCCGCGCGCAGGCCGATCGCGCGTCCCGCATCGTTCGGATGCGCGCTGCCGTTCAGGACGTGCGCGGCTCCGTTTCCGTTTTGCAGGGAATCGAAAAACTGTCGCCAGTCTTCGTCGACCGATTGCGGGCTCTCGAGCCACCGCACATGCAGGTCTTCCACGAACCCCGCGTTGATGCCGAATTCTTCGAACATGGGTCGGATCACGATAGCGAGGTTTTAGGGCAAAAACCCGCGTTTTCTACTTATTGGCGAGCCATGCCGAGAGATCGGCGCTGGGATCCAGCGCGACGAGCATCGCATCGACCG
The DNA here is from genome assembly GCA_025934595.1 of Polyangiaceae bacterium. Taxonomy (GTDB): domain Bacteria; phylum Myxococcota_A; class Polyangia; order Polyangiales; family Polyangiaceae; genus JAICXU01. Next base: position 2,969 of record JAICXU010000490.1, read on the forward strand.
AAATCGCGTTGACCGTCGTTCCGTGCGGCGCGACGTGCACGCCGTCCGGGCCTCGCCACACGACGACGCGCACGGCCTGCGATGGGCGAAGGCCACGCACGGCGACGGGCGCGCGCACCGACGGCTCCGGATCCGGCTCGCGATAGGCCGGTGTTCCGATGCGCGTGCGATCTTCGAGATTGTCGAACGAGGGGAGCTCGCCGCCGCTCATCGATTGCGTCGGCCACGCCTCCATGTCGTCTTCGTCCTCGGAGCCGGTCGGCGCGGCCGTCGGGTTTTGCGTGTCGCGCCGGCTCGGCGGCGTCATCGGCGAGCCGTCTTCACGTGGCGGCGCGGGCCGTGCGCGAAACAAATCGTCCTCCGAATCTTTCGCGACGGGGAGCTGCCCTGTGCTGCCGGCCTGCGGCGTCATCGCGTGGACATCCGAAGGCGCAGACGGCGGCGCCAACACGAGCTTCGCGGGCACACGCGGACCGCTCGGTCTCGAAGCGGGAGCCCGCGGCGCTTTCTGAGGCGCAGCACCCGCGGGCGCTTTCGGCTTTTGGGCTTCGGCCTTCTTCGGAAGCGGCGGCGGCTTTTGCGACGCCGGGAGCGGCGGTGGTTTTTGCGACCCCGCTTTCGGGAGACGGTGCGGAACGAACGCGGGCGAGGTCACCGCCGTGGGCGCGCTCTGCGGCGCCGGTGGCACGCGGCTCGACACCGAGACCGGAATCGATTGCGAGCCTTCGCCTTTGTCCTCGAGGTTTGTCGCGACCTCGGCGGCCGCCTTTGCGAGCTCGAGCGCGCGATCGTCGGCCTCGGCTTCGGACGCGGCTTCGGCCGCGCGACGAAGCCACTTGAGCGCGTCGGGACGATCGCCGCGATTCCACGTGGCCTCTGCCGTCGAGAGCGCCCACGAGACGTCCTCGTGGTCGTCGGCTTTCGCCTTCGGGATCGGGTTATTTTCGCTCATGAACCTC
>JAICXU010000036.1 GCA_025934595.1 Polyangiaceae bacterium
ACGACATCGACACGCACGCTCACATTTCCACGGGGCACGACGAAGCGAAGTTCGGCGTCGCGGCGGTCGACGTTCCGCGCGCGATCGACGCACTGCGATCGTCACCGGAAATCGAAGTCGTCGGGCTCAACACGCACGTGGGCTCGCAGCTCACGTCCGTCGACGATTACTTGCAGGCGGCGCGCTCGCTCTTCGATCTCGCCAAGAGCATTTGCGCCGACCACGCGCTCTCGCCGCGCTATCTCGATGTCGGCGGCGGATTCGGCATCGACTACGGCGCCGGATGTCCCGTCAAGCCCGCGGACTTCGTTCGTGCTGCACGCTGCGCGCAACGCGACGCGGGCTTCGGCGATCTTCCGCTCTACGTCGAGCCAGGCCGCTCGCTCGTCGCCGCGCATGGAGTCATCGTGTCGCGGGCCATCCAGAGCAAAGTCACTGCCGCGAAGCGATGGCTCATGATCGACGCGGGCATGAGCGACCTCATTCGCCCTGCTCTCTATCAAGCTCGACATAGAATTGTCGAATTGGATAGACAGGTGTCCAATCGGGCAACCCAGGTGCGCGTCGTCGGTCCCGTGTGCGAGAGCTCGGACGACTTCGGGTTGCACGAATTGCCGGGAAAACAGCCGGATTTCGTGGCGATCCTGGATGCCGGCGCTTACGGCTTCACGATGGCGAGCCAATACAACGGGCGCGCCATTCCGAAAGAGGTCTTCGTGCGCGGCGGCCAAGTCACGCACACGAGCGCAGGGATTTCGCGCGAAGAGTGGATTCGCAGTCGGCTCGACGCCTGACGACGCTTCTCCGATTCAGAACACGCCGCCGACGCCGAACGTGGCGCCGCCGATGACGGGCGATGCGTTGGGCGCCCATTCGAACGAAGGTTTCGCGCTGCGCGTTTTCTTCGAACCGTCGTTCGTGGCGTCGGCGTCCGGATCGTAAGCTTCCGGATCGACGTCGCGCGTTTTGTAGCGAGCGAGCAGCGCCGCGTCGATGACGCTTGCCCCCACGGCACCCAGCCCGAGCCCGATGAGCCCGCCGTAGACCGGCGCGGCGGGGATGTCTTCGCTGCCTTGGTTCGAGCTCGACGCCGCGCCGATCAAGAGGCCATCGAACGCGAGCTCGAGAGGGAGCGCGACGCGCAACGCGAAGCTGCCGAAGCCCGGACCGATCCGACCGTGCGCGAAGTGGACGATGGGCGGACCGAAGAGAAACGTGACCGTGCCTGCCACCGCCAACATGCCTGGAAGATTCGTGCGCGACCCGGATGTGAGACCGGCGCCGACGAACATCGCGGCCGACGCGCCGTCGAGAAGCAGCGTTTGCTCGCCGTACCAAACCTCGTGCTCGGGACCTTCTGCGGGCTTCGGCGCGTCGTAGACGATGACCGGCTCTTGCGCCGGCGGCGCCGCATTTTCGATGATGACGACGTTCGGCGCGGCTGCCGGTGGCGCGGCCGGTGTGGGTGCGACTTGCGCGCCCGCGGCATCGTCGCCTTCGTCGGGCTCGTCCGCGCGCGCCGTCGCGCCAGCGAGCCCGAGCGCGAGAGCCACCGCCGAGGCGAGGAGAGGGGCGCGAAGGTCCATCCGTATCTTCAGCGTAGCAAACGCCGTTCCGGCGGAAAAATAGGCAAATCGTGCATGTTTCGGCGTGGTCGTGAACGCCGGTTCGCGTGGTCGAGGAAGCCGCGCGCCATCGCGCGACGCGCGCCCGTCAGACGTCGACCTTGTTCAAGATCGCGCGAATCTCGAGCGGAATCAGCTGATAGCCCTCGGCGGCCGCGAGGAGGCCCGCGTTCGGCGCGAGCTCGGTGAGAAAGTCGCGTGCGTACGGCGTGCCCGAAAGACCGAGCACGCGCGTGACGAGACGCGGGATCGCGCGCGCGATCGCCTCGCGCGCTTCTTTCACGTCGCCGAGGTCGACGCACGCATCATGCAGCGCGAGGAACACGGGCGCTTCGTTGAGGAGCGACGGCGAGCCTTCGTCGAGGAGGCTCGCCGCTTGTCGCGCGAGCTCGCGCGCTTTCTCTTTGTCACCGCATCGGCGTTCGCTCTCCGCCAAAAATCCGAGAGCCACCGGCACGACGTCGAGCATCTTCGTCGCTTGGTATCCCGCGGCCGCCGTTTTCAAAAGCGTGCGCGCTTCCGTGATCCTCGTCTGCGAATCGGATCGCAGAAGCTCGAGGCCTCGATAGAAGAGAACGCCGAGCGTGGCGCGATCATGCGGCACCCAGCTTCCGGATGCGGCCAAGTCCGCCGTCGATCGCGGCTCCTCGAGCAGCTTGTCGAGAGCGGGATCCAGCCCGAAGGTCGCCGTCCAGCAGAGCAAGTTCATCTGCCCATGCCGCACCGTTCCCGGCGATCCGATCGCTTGTGCGAGCGCGATGCCGCCTTCGATCGCGACGCGCGCTTCGGCACGCGCGCCGACGGTGGTGAGGGCGAATCCGACGTTGATGGTGAGAGTGGCCTCGCGCGTCTTGAGGCCGGCTTCGCTCGCGGCACGCGCCGCGCTTCGACGTGCTTCGAGCGCCGCGCCGACGTCGCCGCGTGCTTGGCGGACGACGGCGAGCGTTTGCCACGCGTCGACGGCCGCGCTCGTGAGACCTTGCTCCTGCGAAATCGAAAGAAGGTGCTCCGCCATTTCCGCTGCGGCGTCGAGCTGACCTCCGAACGCATAACGGCTCGCGAGCGCGGCGGCGCAACGGGCCTCTTCGTCGGTGAGGCCGGCGTTCTTCGCTTCGTGCGTGACTTGATCGAGCTTGGCGCTGGTCTCTTGGCTGCCACCGCACGCGTCTTCGTAGCGGAGACGCGCGCCGCGTGCGCGAAGGTCGCTGCCGGTGTCGTAGACGGACTCTTCCATCGCACGCACCGCGCTGTCGCGTTCGCCGGCGCGCGCATCGAGCCTGCTCCATGCCTCGTCGAGAAGCTGTGCGCGTGCGAACGTCGTCGGTTTGTCCTCGGCGAATGCGAGCGATTTTTCCGCCATCGAAACCGCGTCGGCGAGAGCGTGCGCGGCGAGCGCACGCCGAGCGGCGCGTTCGAGATACGTGGCCGCTTCCTCGGATTTTCCGCCCAATTCGAGATGCCGCGCGATGGTGCCGTCGTCTTCGCCGACCTTCGCGAGCCATCGACCTGCGCACGCGTGGCACTCGCGGAGCTGCTCGTCGCCGAGTGACGCATACGCGACCTCGCGCATGATCGCGTGCTTGAACGCCCATTCGCGCGTGGCCTTGAAGCGGCTCGTCGCTTGCTCGTGCAAGATGTCGGCGGCAGCGAGCGCGCGAAGGCTCTCGGCCGCGTCACGAATGCCGAGAGACGCGAGGCCTGCGTCCCAACCGACGAGGCCGAAGACGGCGAGCTTCGCGGCTGCATCGCGCGCGTTGTCGTCGAGCGCGTCGAGATGGACCTGCATCGCCGCTTCGATCGTCGGCGCGGAGCTGGCGTCGCGACCTTGCGCGGCGAGACGCGCGAGCTCCTCCGCGAAGAGCGGTGATCCGCCGGCTTGCGCGGCGATGATGTCGGCGACTTGATCGGCGTTCGCAGTGTCGGCGCGATCGGCGAGCATCGATTTCGCGATCGTGCGCACGTTCTTCTTCGACAAAGGTCGAAGCTCGATGCGCACGTGATCGCGACCGGAGAATCGGTCGCCGTCGTCGCGCCACAAACCGGGGCGCGCCGTCAAAAATACCCAAAGCGGCAGATCGGCGGCGCGCGCGAGCAAGTGGTCGATCCACGAAAGGCTCTCTGCGTCGGCCCATTGCGCGTCTTCGACGCCGATGACGAACGGCGACTGCTCCGCCACGCGCACGCCCATTTCGGTGAGCGTCATCCAAAGAGCGTCGCGTGCGGCGCGCGCATCTGCGAGGGCAGGGAGCGGCTCGTTCGCCATGAGGCGCGCGAGCAAGTCGCGCGGATCGCGCGCATCCGACGAATCGATCTGCGCCGTCGTAATGGACGCGTATTGGCCGGTGGTGAGCGCGGAATGTTGACCCGTGATCAACATCGGGTTTTGACCCGTGTTCAACGCGGGATGCTGGCCGGTGATGTGCCCTTGCGGTTGAAAGGCGTACGGCGTGCTCGGGCGCTCGAAAAAAGGTGGAGAGCTGGGTTGCCCGCCTCCGCCGCCCAGAAGAGATTCGGTCGCGGCGAGCGCATCCTCTTTCGTCGCGCCTTTCATGACGCCGGCGAGGCCGCGCGCGATGTCGGCGGCGACGCCGAGCGTTTGGCTCTTCGCGAACGTCTCGCAACGCACGAGCACGATACGCGGGCCGGCCGCATGCGATGCGACGCGGAGAAGCGCTTCGCGCCGAAGCCTCGTTTTTCCGATGCCCGGAACGCCCGTGACGGTGGTGATGACGGGCGTCTCGTCGTCGACGCATCGCTCGAATGCGCCGAGCACTTGCGCGAGCTCCGCTTCGCGGCCGACGAATGGCGCTCCTCCGACGCCTTCGCGTCTTCCGCCGAGCGCACCGCCGACGAGGGCCGCGCCGCTCTCGCGCATTTGGAACTCGTAACGACCGCGCGCGAGCTCGGTGGTCGTCGTGTCGGCCAAGACCTGTCCACGCGATGCGTCGCGCGCGAGAGCAGCTGCGCGGTCGACGACCTCGCCGGACGGCCGCGTGCGATCGATGCGCGTGCGTCCCGTGGCCACGCCGACCGACGCGTTCGTTCGCGCGAGTCGAAGCGCGAGATCGATCGCGCGACCGGCTTCGTCACCGAGCGCTTTTCGTGCGCCGAGATGCGCGACGATGGCATCGCCGCCGAGCTCCGTGGCATCGGCGCCACGCGCGCGCAGATTCGCAAGAAGTCGCTCGCGCGGCGCACCTTTCGGAACGTGGGTCGCCAAGATGGAGGTGACGAGACGCGATCCGCCGCCCGACGGAATCGAGATGCCGCTCGTGGGCGCTTGGCTCATTGGCGGCTCTTCGTCGACGACACGCGTGACGAGCGCGTGGCCATGCAGCCGGAGCTCGTTCGACAGCGCGCGCAATCGCTCGGCGACGCTCGCCGCGCTCACCGGACGATCCGCCGGCAGCGTCGCGAGGAGCTCGTACATCAGCTCGTCGAGCGAGAGCGGCACCTCGGGTACGACCTCGGACAATCGCGGAGCGGGCGTCGTGACGAGACGCGCCAGGATCGCGACCGGCGTCGGGCCGACGTGCGGTGGACGACGCGCGATCATCTCGAAGAGCGTGGCGCCGAGCACATAGAGGTCGGCGCGGGCATCGACCTCGCCATCACCGCGGGCTTGCTCCGGCGCCATGTACGCAGGCGTTCCGATGATCGCGCCCGTGCGCGTGAGCTTCGTGTCGTCACCGGACGCGACGCCGAAATCGACGAGCTTCGCGACGAGGGGGCCGGCAGCTTCTTTGCTCGCCGATGTGCTCCCCACGAGAATGACGTTCGAGGGCTTCACGTCGCGATGCACGATGCCCATCTCGTGCGCAGCCGCGAGGGCATCGGCCACTTGCGCGGCGACCTCGAGACATTGCGACAAATTCAAGGGCGAGCGCTTTTGTCGCTGCGCGATGTCTTCGCCTTCGAGCCATTCCATCGCCACGTAAGGCTGGCCTTCGTCGGCCTGCCCGAACGCGACGACGCGCACGATGGAAGGATGCATGAGCCCCGCGAGGAGCTTTCCTTCGCGATGAAAGCGCGCTTCTTCGCCCGCATCGACGCCGGGGATCGCGATGACCTTGAGCGCGACGGGCGTGCCTGTCACCGTGTCGAGCGCGCGATACACGATGCCCACGCCGCCACGGCCGACCTCGCGCTCGATGACGAAGCGCCCGCCGACTTTTTCTTCTTTGATCGTCGCGTTCGACGTCAAAGTCATGCTCCCTTCCCCCTAGCTCGACCATCTCTGGATCGAAAACGAAGTCCGATAACGAAGATCTCGTAGCTTACGCTGCGCGTCCCCTCGGGGCGAATGAGTCTTTCTTCTTCGAAGATTTTCCGCGTTTCGGCGCGCGCGAGCGGCAGATCCTCGCCCATGAAAATTTTTCCGACGAAGCTCCCGCCTTTTTTCAGCACCTCGGCGGCGACCTCGAGCGCGCGCATGTAAAGCTCGTAGCTGCGCGTTTGATCGCCGAGGCGATTGCCCGTGGTCTTCGGCGCCATGTCGCTCAACACCACGTCATACGGTGCGTAGGCCTCATGGATGTTCGACGCGAGGTCGAATGCGTCGGCTTGGACGAATGTGCCGTGAGGTGGGAGAGCGATTTCGAGCGGATTCAGATCGATCGCGAGGAGCTTTCCGTTTTTGCCGATTTTTTGCGCGGCGTACATCGCCCAGCTCCCGGGCGCGGCGCCGAGGTCGAGCACGTGCATGCCGGGCCGCAGAATCCGCGCGCGCCGATCGATCTCCTCGAGCTTGTAGACGCTCCGCGCCGGGTAGCCCGCCTTCTTCGCGTCGCGCGTGAAGCGATCGGGTTTTCGATACGTGGCGTCGGGCGATTTACGCGGCATGTCGAGAAGCTCGGAGGGTAACCGTTCGACGTGGTGATGAATGCGACAAAGGACCTTCGCCGAGGCAACAATGGATCGTGGCCGAGCTTCCCGCGGATCTTGCGATATCCATCCTTCACTGGAAAATGCCGCAAATCGCGCTCTTTTGACGAGCCTGGTTTCGCGGAAAATCGCGGTATGCCGATTGCTCTATCCACACGCGAGCCCCGACATGCAAACCCTCATCGATCCCTTCGAGCTTCACGCCGCCTCGTTTCGCACGATTCCGGAAGAGCCCGTCTCGGGCAAGCACCTCGTTTGCGAGGGCCCTGACGCACGGGCCGCGGCGCGAGCGACGCTGATGGACGTCGACGAGATCGCGTGGTTCGCCGACGATTGGGAGGACGACGAGGTCACCCAAGAGCTCGATTTGGACCTCGAAGAGGACCTGCCGCGTCGCGCCGTCGTTCCGCGCGGCCGCGGCGCGCGCATCTGGACGAGCGAATAGCCGCGCAGCCAGTCTGGACGCGCGGCAGGTTTGCGCGCTACAAACCGCGCACTTTGCGTGCAAAAATCATTTGGGGGATGGGTCTCGCCGGTGCGACCGCTGCGCTCGCGATCGCTTGCTCGAGCTCGAGCTCGGGTCCGGGCGACACGTCGGGCGACGGCGGCGGCGGTGATTCGGCCACGTTCGTGCTCGGGAAAGCCAATGGCACCGTCGACAAATTTTCGACCGGCCCCACCATGCCGAGCCCGCGCGCGAATCACTGCGCGGTCGCGACGGACGGCTACCTCGTCGTGATCGGCGGCAACTACAAGGACACGGCGTCCGGAAATTTCGTGAATCTCGCCAGCGTCGACGCCGCGAAGATCAACGACGTGGACGGATCCCTTGGCGCTTGGAAGACGATCGGCCAGACGCCTTCTCCGGTGAACTCGTGCACCGCCGCCGCGTTCGGAAACACGATCTATTTGCTCGACGGAATCTACGACGACGCGAACGCCGGCGGAAAGGTGTATTCTGCAAGTATCGGCGCGGACGGCACTCTTGGCGCATTCCAATCGATCGGCCTCATGCCGAACGACAGCGACGTCTACGCGAGCACGGCGTGGATCGACGGGCCCGACGGCGGCGAGACGCTGAACGTCTTCAATTCCGTCTTGAGCCACCCCATCACGGACGACGCCGGATTCGTGATCACCGACGACGCCGGAAATGAAATCGTCGACGACGCCGGCGCGCTCACGGTCTTGCATTCGCCTCTCTCGAGCATCGCGTGGACCGAAGCTCCGTTCTTGAATGCGTTCCGCGGATCTCCCGAGCTCGCGTACACGAGCGGATTCCTCTACGCGATGGGCGGCTATCCGGGATCGGCAGACGGCGGACCGCCCGATTTTCCGATGGAGGCGTTCGGTGCGGCTCGACAGAACGGATCGATCGGCGCTTCTTTTCCCGCGACGGAGCTTCCGAAGGCGACGATGTTTGCCGAGGCCGTGGCCGTCGACGGGTTCGTGTTCGTCGTCGGCGGTCGCGATGACATCTTCAGCGGAACGCCGCGCGCCGACGTGCTTTCCGCGCCCATAAGCTCCGACGGATCGCTCGGAGCCTGGACCGCGCAGACACCGATGCCCGAGCCGCGCACGAATGGGCGCGTCGTCGTTTCGGGAAACTTCCTGTACGTGACGGGCGGCGGCAACGACGGCCCGGGCGTCGATTCCGTGTATATTACACGTGTTCGATTCTGATCGCGCCGCGATTCATCCCGGATATCGGCCGGTGATGTAATCCTCGAGCGATCGGATTTGATATTCCTGCGTGCGGCTCGCCCAGCGAACGACGTCGCCGATGGAAATGATGCCCACGATGGAGTCGTCTTCGATCACGGGCAAGTGACGACATCTTCGCTCCGTCATGATCGCCATGACTTCCTCCGGCGTCGCATCGATGCTGACGGCGACGACGTCGCGAGTCATGACCTCGCTCACGCGAGTTCGCGCGGGGTCACGACGTTTCAAGAGAACGCGCGTGAGCAGATCGCGCTCGGAGAGAATGCCGATCGGATGCGTGTCTTGCATCACGAGCAAGGCACCGACGCGTCCTGCGCAGAGTTTGTCGACGGCATCGAGTATGGGCGCGCTCTGCGCAATCGACAGCACCTCGCGGTGTGCCTTCGTTTCGAGGATGTAGCGAATCAGGTTCGTTCGCTGTCGCGGCTCGTGGGTTGCCGTGACCGGGCCTTGTTGGACTTGCATGGTGGCCTCCTCTCGTCGGAGCTCGTCTTTTTTTTGGGGTCAGCGATCGCGCGTCGGTCGGTGTTCTCCGCCTTTCGTTCTACCCCTCGCGACACGCGCAGCAAGCGCAGATCGCGGCCTTCGAGCTCTTCGATTTGGCCCGCGATATGCCCGCAGCAGAGCTGAATCGAGCGTTACTTTTCGTTCTTCGTCTTCTTCTTCACGGCTTGGCGGATGAGGACGAGGCTGTTCTTCGAGCCCGGGATGCCGCCTTCGATGAGAAGGAGATTTTTCTCTGCGTCGACGCGTGCGACCTTGAGGCCGAGCACCGACACCGTCTCGGCGCCGTAGTGTCCGGGCATCTTGAGGTTCGGGAGCGTGCGACCCGGCGTCATGTTCGTACCGATCGATCCACCGTGACGGAAGTACTCGTGCGTGCCGTGCGATCCGACGCCGCCCGCGAAGCTCCAGCGGCGCATGACGCCCGTGAAGCCGCGGCCGCGCGTGACGCCGCGTGCGTCGACGAATTTTCCCGCGGTGAAGATCTCGTCGAGCTTCACCGTGGCGCCCACTTCGTACTTCGCGACGAAGTCCGCCGCGACGCGGAGCTCTTTCACGTGCTGCTTCGGCGTGACGTTCGCTTTTTTGAAGGCGCCCGCGCGAGCCTTGTTGACCTTGCGCTCGGCGCGTTCGCCGAGGCCGAGGATGAGCGCGCTGTAGCCGTCTTTCTCTTGCGTGCGCTTGCCGACGACGACGAGCGGGCCGGTCTCGACGACCGTGACCCGCTGGACGTTGCCGTCCGCGCCGAAGATTTGCGTCATGCCGAGCTTTTTGCCGAAAACACCGGGATTCTGATTCATGTATTTTCTCCGTTGTTGGCGTTCGGCTTCTCGAAAGAAGCTTGGACGGTTCGGACGCCGTGGCCCCGGAGAAATTCCGGGAGCTCGATCGGCAGGACCCGCGGGCAGAGCCCGACGCCTCAAGAGTGAGGGGCGCGGAACTTGGCCGAAATCGACGCCTTCGTCAAGTCGAGGCCGAAATGCAGCCGGAATCAGCCCCCGAGCTCATCACGGGATGCGACGCCTTGGAAGGTAGAGCCGCGCCGCGTTGACAGGGCCATGCTCGCGTGCTTTAAGCCGCGTCCCTGTTTCTTTCGAGACCCCCATGCACACCATTCCGAAAATCGCCGAAATCGAGTCGGCGCAGCTCCGCACCGGCCTCCCGGATTTCCGCGTCGGCGACACCGTCCGCGTCCACTATCGCATCGTCGAAGGCGACAAAGATCGCGTGCAGGTTTTTCAGGGAGTAGTCCTGAAGCGTCATCGCGCAGGCGCGCGCAGCACGTTCACGGTCCGCAAGATCAGCTTCAACGTCGGCGTCGAGCGCGTGTTCTTGTCGCACTCGCCGCGCATCGAAAAAGTCGAAGTCGTCGCCAAGGGCGTTGTTCGCCGCGCGCGTCTCTTCTACTTGCGTGACCTCGCGGGCAAAGCTGCTCGCGTCCGCGATCAAAAAGACAACTGATCGGTCACCCTCGCGCGGGTTGCCGTTTGTCTTCGGTCTTCGTGTCGAAGTCGGAAGCGTCGTGCCGTTCGCGGAGCTGCTCGCTCGGCTCGCCGAACGTGCGATTGACCATGCGTCCGCGTTTCACGGCGGGACGTTCCGCGATCACGTTCGTCCAGCGCTGCAGGTTCTCGTAGTCGTGCACCGCTAAAAACTCGCCGGCGCCGTAGACCTTGCCGAGCGCGAGCGCGCCGTACCAAGGCCACGCCGCCATGTCGGCGATCGAGTACTCGCTTCCGCCGAGATATTCGCTCTCCGCGAGACGGCGATCGAGCACGTCGAGCTGGCGCTTCACTTCCATCGCGAAGCGATCGATCGCGTATTCGATCTTCACGGGCGCGTACGCGTAGAAGTGACCGAATCCGCCGCCGAGATACGGCCCCGCGCCCATTTGCCAAAAGAGCCAGGAGAGCGTCTCGGTGCGCGCGGCGTGATCCTTCGGCAAGAACGCGCCGAATTTTTCGGCGAGGTAGAGGAGAATCGCGCCCGACTCGAACACGCGGACGGGTTTTTCTCCGCTGCGATCCACGAGCGCCGGGATCTTGGAGTTCGGGTTCACGCCGACGAACCCGCTGCCGAATTGCTCGCCTTCGTCGATCTTCACGAGCCACGCGTCGTACTCGGCGCCGGTGAAGCCCGCCGCGAGCAGCTCTTCGAACATGACGGTGACCTTCACGCCGTTCGGGGTCGCGAGGGAATAGAGCTGCAGCGGATGCTTGCCGACAGGAAGCTCTTTGTCATGCGTGGGACCGGCGACGGGGCGATTGATGCTCGCGAACCGTCCGCCGCTCGGCTTGTTCCAAACCCAGATGTTCGGAGGCGTGTAGCTCGTCGGGTCGCTCATGTCGGTGTCTTCGTTAAGACGTGTTGCGCGAAAGGGAAAGGGGCAAGCGCGCGCACGTAAGGGATGTTGCCTTCCATGCGCAAGACACGCATCGCCGCTCGTGACCCTGCGCGCACGAAAGCGTCGACGAGCGCGGGATTATTTTCC
>JAICXU010000264.1 GCA_025934595.1 Polyangiaceae bacterium
AAGCCCGTTTTGACGTCGCTCATGCTCACTCGCGCGCCGGATGCATCGAGCACCGCGCTGAAGTCGGCAGCAGCTCGGGGCGACAGCCTTTCGGGAACGGAGATCGATTGCATGTCGACCGTGCCGCCCTCTGCCGCGACGGTTCGCATCTTCGCGATCCAGCTCGGCTCGGCGAAGCTCGCGCCGCCGCTTGCGGCGCGTAGCGCGGGCTCGAGCCCGACCGCTCCAGTTGCTCCGACGGTGATGATCGCCAAAGGGGCGGCCACGTCCGAAACGTACGCGGTGGAGCTCGTTACGCCGCCGCCGACGGGCCACGAGATCACGCTGGAGGTCCAGCCGAACGCGACCGTGGCTTCGTACTGAAAGGCTCTTCTACGCGCGCGAGCACGGTGACTCGCGAAACGTGCTAGCGTCCTCGGCCACGCAACGTGGCTGCCACCGAAACTCGACTCTACGTCGGTAATTTGCCCGACGACGTCAGCGCAGAAGAGCTGCGCCGGCGCTTCGCGGAGTATGGCGTCGTCAAAAACGTCGAGCTTCCCACGGACCGCGCGAGCGGACGCCTTCGCGGCCACGGCTTCGTGACGATGGAAAACGCCGCCGAGGCGCAGGTCGCGATGTCGAAGCTGAATGGCGCGATGCTCGACGAAAAACGGCTCCGCGTGAACATCGCCGGCGAGCGCGATCATTCGCGTGTCGAAGCGCCGGTCACCGCGCGCATCACGTCGCAGTTTCGCGAGCGCACCAACATGGTCTACGAGCTCGATTGCGTAGGCACGCGGCTCACGATCAAGATGTTTCCCGAAGACGCGAACGGCGAAGCGTGGCGTCTTTATGCTTTCGTGAAGGACGCCGCCGACGAGCCCGTCGGAATCGAAGCAACCTCGTCGACGCGTGCGTCCGCTCTCGCCGAGCTCGCGCGCGGATGGCAGGAAGCCGAAGCCCCCACGAGCATGTTCAAGCTCGACTGGCCTGCGATCACGCAAGCCCTCGCGACCGTCCGCGCGATCTGAGGCAAGACGCGCGATTAACGGTCGAGAGGAACCACCATCGTCGGCGTGGGATGCGCCTTGCTCACACGCGGATCGCTCTCGTGCATCACGGCGATCGCGGTGCCCACCGCCGTGAACTCCACGAAGCCGGCTTTTCCTCCGTGCGTGCGCTCTTCGACGGTCATCCCCACGATGCCCGCCGGTGCGTCGGCGCCGTGCGGCGGAAAGGAGGCGAAGAGGTCCTTCGTGAGAACGTCCATCGCCGCTTCGCGTGCATCGAAGAAGGCCTGCGTGTAGCCCACCATCTCTTCGTTCTTGAACGACAACATGTACGAGCGCGCGATCGACGGATCGATCGCGCAGACGGCATTTCCCGTGGCGAGTGAGATCGGCTTGTAGCCGGCGCGAAGCAGCGCCACGAAATCTTGTCCGGAGAGATCGGACGTGAACGGCCCGCCCTTCGACAGCGCGAGCGACGGCGCGTTCGCGAATTCTTTCGGCGCGTGATTCGGATCGAACGAGATCGCAGTTCCAATCGCGACGATCTTCGCGACCTGATGTCCACCGTGCCACCGGTGATGCTCGAGCGTGAGGCGCACGCCGACGATGCCTTCCGCCCGCAGCTTGGCGCCGTGATCCCACATGCGCCGCAAGGCGTGCTGGCGTGCGCTGCGGAGCGATTGCGCGACCGCTTGCGCATTTTGATCGCGTGACGATTGCGAGACCGACGTGAACATCGCCGGCGCGCCCGCGTCCCACACCGCGCTGCCGATGACGAGCCCACGCGGCAAAAATCCCATGCGCGAGAGCGTGAGAAATTCCGTGACCGACAAATCGCTGAGAGCAGGCATCGATTTCATTGGCTCACCTCGATCACGAGCGTGGGCACGGGTACCGGCTTTTCTTGTGGGAAGGCGACGACGGCGGTGCCGACGACGAAGAACTCGATCGTCTCACCGCGCCACGCGTACTTCGTTTGCGTGCCGCCCCATCCATGTTGCTTCTCATGGACGGTGACCCCCACGATGCCCTCGGCGCCGAGCTGCTCCGCTTCGTATTGCAGGCGTTCCATCGCGAGCTCGCGCGAATCGTAGAGCGCGTGCGTGTACTCGGGGAGCTCGGAGTTGAGGCGCGATCCGGTGTAGCGATTCACGGTGCTCGCGGGCACGTAATAACAACAATTGCCCATCACGAATCCGACGGGGCGATAACCCGAGCGAACGAGGGTCCAGAAATCTTGTCCGGTGAGATCGCTCGTGAAGGGTTTGCCGTGCTTGTTCTTGAAATAAGCGTGGGCGCGAGGATCGTCGCCTCTCCATCGCACTGCGGTTCCGACCGCGACGAACTCGGCGACGTTCGATCCCCACGCGTGCAAATTCACGTCGAGCCTCACACCTATGACGCCGTCGGCGCCGAGCGCCTCTGCTTCTTCTTCGAGACGCCCTAGCGCGAGCTCGCGCGAATGGTAGAGCGCACGTGTGAGATCCGTGAGCTCGGCTCCGGTGTCGGGAGTTCCCATCGGGAAGATGGGCTTCACATGGTAGATCGAGCTTCCCATCACGAGCCCGAGTGGATCGAAGCCCACTTCCTTCACGACGAGAAACTCGTTCACGCTGAGATCGCTCGTGAAGAAATGGCGCTGCCGCATCTGCACGAGACGCTCTTTCGCGTGCTGCGGGAGATCGGCGGCCACCGCCTGATCGGGCGTGGGCTCGACTCCCGCGGGCGGCTGCCATCCGGCGCCGGGTTGTGCGTAGTAAGGAGGGCGGGGCGGACGCTGGTTGCTCATTGTCCCTCGCTCGCGTTTTCTTCCATCTTCGCCGCCAGCTCCTCGAGCTTCTTCGACTCGTCTTCTTCGCCTTCGATGAAGTCGCCGCGCTTTTTCTGGCCTAGCTTGATCATGCCGAGGACGAGCGGCGGCACGTTCGCTTGATGCGGCGGCTTGAAGTCCGGAATGCGGCGAATCGCAGTTCCGAACCACGAGACGTCGACGTCGAGATCGTTGAGCTCGCATTCGCGGAAGCCGCAGGGCACTTCTTTCGCCGTGACCTTGATGTCGGATCCGACCACGAACTCGGCTCCGAAATTCTTGGCTTGTTTCTCGATGCTCGCCTCGACCGATGTGCGTGCCGCTTCGATGGCCTGGTGCGCGGAGGTGACCTCACCACCCGGCGACCAGGCTCCGCCGCGCATGACGTGCCAGACGTGATAGCGGCAGAAGTCGAACGGAAATCCGCAGGGCTCGAAGCCTTCGCGCGCAAGCGCCCAGAAATCTTGTCCCGTGAGATCCGTGATGATGGGTGTGTTTTGAGGCTTGGTGATCCACGGCGCGCGCACCGCGGTGCCGACGACGGTGAACTCGATCACTTCGTCGCCGTCGTCTCCGCCTTTGCCGTGCGATCCGACGGTGATGAGCCGTTCCTGGAGACGCACGCCGATGACGGCGTCCGCGCGAACGAGCTGCGCTTCTTGGTAGAGGCGAGAGAGCGCGCGCCCTCGCGATTCGCGGTGCGCCTGGCTGATGGCTTCGATCTCACCAGTAGCTCCCTTGTAGTCGGGGATTTTTCCGATGTGGTAGATCGAGCTCCCCATGACCTGTGAGATCGGCTGGCATTGAATCTCACGAGACACGAGAAATTCGTTGACGCGGAGATCGCTCGTGAACAGGCGATGTGAGGTTTCGTCTGCGAGTCGCTCGCGGGCGCGCAAAGGTAGGCCGCCCTCGGAGACCGCGTAGAGGCTTTGCTGCAGGTCGATCGGCGGCATCAGTCGTTCACCGTGAGAACGAGTGAAGGCGTGGGAATTTGGTGGTTTTGCGAGATGGCGACGACGGCGGTGCCGACGGCGCTGAACTCGAGGATGTGCGAGCCCCACGTGTGATTCGTCTCGTCGATGACGACGCCGACGATGCGTTCCGCTCCGAGGGCGGTCGCCTCTGCTTGCATGCGTTCCATCGCGAGCTCGCGCGCGTCGTAGAGCGCCTGCGTGTAGTTCGGCAGCTCCATGTTTTGCGCGACCGTGCCGAGCCATTGGACGAGGCCTTGATGCGCGATGTGATAGACGCAGTTGCCCATCACGAATCCGACCGGACGATATCCCGCGCGCAGGATCGTCCAGAAATCCTGGCCCGACAGGTCGCTCGTGAACGGCTTTCCGTTCGGCGCGCGATACCCTTGCGTGCCCTCGCGATGACGAACGCCGGTTCCGATCGCGAGGAACTCGACGACGTCCGAGCCCCACGCGTGGATGTTCACCTCGAGCCGCACGCCGATGATGCCGTCGGACCCGAGCGCGTCGGCTTCCTCTTCCATGCGCGTCATCGCGAGCTCGCGCGCGTGATAGAGCGCTTGCGTGAGCGTCGTCATTTCCATGTTCTTTCCCCATCGCGCCATCTGCATGCCGATGTGGTAAATCGACGAGCCCATCACGAGCCCCATCGGCTGAAAGCCCACGTCGCGTACGAGCAAAAATTCGTTCACGCTGAGGTCGCTCGTGAAAAAATGCTGCTGCCGCATGATCGCGAGACGCTCTCTCGCGTGTTGCGGAAGATCGGCGGCGGGCGCCTGGTTCGGCGGAACGAATTGGTGTTGCTGCGGTCCTTGGCCTAGTGCCTGGCCTGATCCTGAATGGGGCGGCTGATTTTGGCTCATCGTGCGAGAGGCTCCGGAGGCTGTTGTGGGACGCTCAGTCTACGCGTACGTTGGGCAAGTAGAGAGTAAGGAATGCAGCTCGAACGATGCTCGAATTGCGGCGCGGAGATCGTGCCGGGTCCCGACGGTCGCGTAGGTCCGTGCGGCTACTGTCATTCGAAAGCCACGGGAGCGATCGATCCCGGTGCGCTCGCCGCGACGCTGGGGCGCGAAATGAACGACATCAAATCGTTCGTCGCGCGTCTCGCCGACACGCTCGAATCCGGATTTCCCCAGATGACGCGCGTCGAGCGGGGCGGTCTCTTCACGAAGCACGTGGAAAAGATCGAGATCACGGCGACCCCCATGGTCTATCGACTCGAGATGCACGGCAGCCACGTCACCGCCCACCGTACGCGCGCTGTCGGCGGAATTTCGCTGAAAAATGAGACGATCCCGATCGCGCAATGGGTCAATGAAGTGTCGCAAGCGCTGGCGCGTCTCGCGAACGAGAGCGAAGCCGCGCATCGCGCGCTCTCGAAGATCCTCTGATCCGCCGAGAGCCGCGCTTTTTCACAGCGACTTTTTGATCTTCCGAAGCTGCCTTCGAAGGCCCGCGGTTGCGGCCGGCGGCGCGAGCTGGAGGTCGCGAAGCGCGTGCAGGATGATCTCCGAGACGATGAGCCGAGCATTGTGCTTGTCGTCGGCGGGCACGATGTACCAAGGCGCGTGCGACGTGCTCGTCGCGCTCAGGCACTCTTCGTATGCGTGCATGTACTTCGACCAATGTTTCCGCTCTTCGACGTCGGCCAAGCAGAATTTCCAATTCTTGTCGGGCCGCTCGATCCGCTTCAAAAACCGCTTTTTTTGCTCCTCTTTCGAGAGATGCAAAAAAAACTTCACGATCTTCGTTCCGTTGCGATGCAGGTGCGCTTCGAGGTCGTTGATCGATCGAAAGCGCTCTTCCCAAACCTTCTTCGGATGAATCAGCTCGTGGGGAATGCC
>JAICXU010001005.1 GCA_025934595.1 Polyangiaceae bacterium
CGATCGAGGCCGCCGCCGTCGTCCTCGACCGTAATGGTGGGACCTTCGGCGCCTTCGATGGCGGCGAGCCTGACGATTCCGATGTCCGATTTTTTCCGCTCGGCACGCACGATGGGCGGCTCGATGCCATGTGCGATGGCATTGCGGACCAAATGCACGAGCGCGGGCCCGAGCGCGTTCGTCAGCTTTGCGGGCACGTGCACGTCGCGACCCTGTACCTCGATGCGCACTTTCTTGCCTTCGCGTTCCGCCCAAGTCGGCGCCGCTTCCACGAGAAGAAGCGTCGACTCGCCGAACGGACGCGAACCGAGCCGATCCGCGATCGTAACGAGCTTCGCGAGAGGTCCACCTTTCCGCATCGCCGGAAGCGCGCGCTCGGACGTGCGCACCCATTCGAGCAAATCCGTGATGTCTTGTCGTTGCACCGTAATGCGATCGAGCGCCGCTCGTCCGACTGGCGACGCCGCGACGAACACGTCGCCCGCGCGCTCGATTTCGCGTTTCACGCGATCGATGAGCGGCACGAGCTTCTGCGCCTCCGCGCCTGGAACCGTGCCGGAACGCGCGTCGTTTCGCAGGCGCTCGAGATCGGCTTCAACCGATTGCGCAGCTTGCTCGAGCTCCGACAAGTCGAACGCGCGCGCTTCTCCTTTGATCGTGTGCGCGTGGCGGAAAAGCTCGTCGATCTGCGCGGACGTGAGCCCTCCCGATCTCGCGCCTTCGGCCGCGAGCTGCGACGCACGTTGCGCGCGTTCTTCCGAGCCGTCGAGGAACGCCACGAAGACTTGTCCGCCGCCGGCGAGCAAACGCCGCATCGCGGTCATTCTTCGTTCGTGCTCCGCTTGTTGATCGCGCACGGTTTTCTTGAGGCGGCGCTCTTCGGTCACGTCCGTCGCGAACAGCATCACGCGGCGCGTTTGATCGCCTTCCACGATCGGCCGAAATTCCATCTCCAAGATGCGCAGCTCATTTTCGCGCTGAATCGCGACCTCGGTCGGTGCGAGCGCAGCGAGCTCGTCCCACCGATCCGGTGGCAAATCGAACGCGGCTGCGAGCCATTCTTTGAACGCTTTCGCATCCGCGCCGTGATCTCGGCCCGGTGGATAAAGAAGCTGACGAACGTCTTTGCCGATGAGAGGCTCGCCGTCTCCGAAGAGCTTTCGCGCCGCACGCGAGGCCTCCCCGTCGACGCGACCCTCCACGTCGAACGCGATGATGATCTGCTGCATCGCGCCGAAGAGCTCGCGCAAACTTCGGGTGACGGCCTCGAGCCTGACCTCGCGATCCGCGATCGCAGCGCCCATCGAATTGAAGGATTTCGACAAGACGCCGATTTCGTCGCCGGACGCGACGTCGACGTGCGCTTTGTAGTCACCCATGGCGACGCGCCTCGCGGCATTGACGAGCGCCGTGACGGGCGTGACGACTTGTTTTCGAACGACGAACACGAGCAGGATTGCGCTGCCGCCCGTGAGGCCCGCGAAGATCGCAAGCAAGCGAGAGCGCGTGCTCGACACCGCGTCGTTCTCACGCTCGAGCGAAAACACCAGGAGCGCGCGACCGAGGCGTTTTCCATGGACGTTCACGCTGCGCGCAACCTCGGCGCGGTCGGGAAAAACGGCGGTTTTTCCGAGAGCGTCGTCGTGCGGCGCGAGCAGCTCCGAGCATCGCTCGTTCTGGAACGCGGCGATGGGTTTGGCGTCGTCGCCTTGCCACACGGCGGCGCAGGTGACGTCGTAGGAGCTCGCGAAATCCTTGATCGTCGAGTTGATCGCATCGACGTCGGAGAAATCGAGGGCCGCCGACACACCGCTCGCGAAGAGGTCGCCGACGTTCGCGGCCGCCACTTCTTTCGAATGAAGGATCGCGTCGCGCTCGC
>JAICXU010000138.1 GCA_025934595.1 Polyangiaceae bacterium
AAAAAATCGCAAAAAACGCCGGAAAACTGGCTCTATTTCGCATCACCGCTCCGTTCGAAGGCCCCGATTCGCGTCGATCTGCGCGGCCAAGCTATGCAGGCGCCCCGCGCGCGATCCGAGATGTTGCTCGAAGCTCGGGTCGAGCGGCTGGCTCTGGATCACGTTCAAGAATTTCGTGATGATCATCGTGAGGTAGATCGGACGCAAGAACGCTTGCTCGATCGCGCTCGTGGTGAGGCCGGTCGCGATGAGCGCGCCGATCGCGGCGGCGACGACCGCGAGCCCGACGACGTTCACGGGCTGATCCGAGCCGGTCCACGCCTGGAGCCCCGCCGCATGCGCGGTGAGGATGGGCAACGCGATCCCGTAGAGGAGGATGCTCCACGCGATGCCGAAGACGACCCACATCACGATGCGAAAGAGGATGTCGAGGACCACCATCCACACGCTGGTCTTCACCATCTCTTTCGAGTTCTGGAAGTAGTAGCCGAGCCCCTCCGAGCTCGCGTCCCACAGCGGATCGCTCGAGCGCACGAGGCTATAGGCGAAGAGCGCTTCGTCGAGATATCGCGTGCTCGCGCGCACGAGCCGGCCGCCCGAACGCGCCACGAAGCCGATTCCGAAGGGCATCAGCCCGCTGAGGAGCGTGAGCCCGAGCGTGAACTCGGCGACGACGAGACGAACGAGCATTTGGAACAAGTAAAGCTGCGCGACGTCGCCGAAGCGCTCGGTGATCACGTGGCGCCCGTAGCCGAGCATGCTTCCCGAGCCGCTGGGAAGTTTTCCGCGCGTGATGAGCTCGGTGAGGACGGCGACGTGAGCGGACTTCACTCCGTAGAGGACATAGCGAAACCACCCGTGCCACATGAGGGCATAGAGCAGGACGCTGGCGACGAACGCTGCAATCCCGAGATACGGCTGCACCTTGCTTCCGACGTAGACCGCGAGCGCCACCGAGGCGAGCACCCACGTCCACCCGAAGATCCCGTGCAAAAGATGCATGAAAAAACGCACGATCGCGAACGGCAGCGTGCGCATGTTGAGCGCGAACGCCGTGAGGAACCCCGAGCTCGTGACCGACAGCGGGTACGCATGGCGCACCGATCCACGCGGAGCTTGCGCGCCGTAGCCGCCCCCTTGCATCACGTCCGTTGCATCAGTCGCGAAGCGCTGCGCCGAGCCCCGCCGCCATTTCGTCGGGGCCGATCTTACCGTCGTGGTTCGTGTCGAACGCGTCGAACACTTTCTGGTCGCCGCCCCATTCGTCGCGCGTGATGAATCCGTTGCCGTCTTTGTCGTAGACCTTGAAGAGCGCCTTCGCTGCGGCGGTGCGGTCGTCGCCTTGGTGAGCGGCTTGGTCGATCAAGTCGATGCGGGCCTCGAGCTTCTTCTCGAGATCGACGAGCGCTTTCGTGAAGCCGTCGATGCCTTCGGCGAGCTTGTCCTTCGCCATGCGATCTTTTTCGTGCATCTCGTCGAAGGTTTTTTTGTCGATGGTGATCTTCGGAATGTCCATCGCCTTCGCCTTTTCCGCGTCGAGCTTCTTCGGCAGATTGCCTTCTTTGCTCTCGAGCTCCTGCAAAAGCTGCGGCGAGATCGTGAGCAAGTCGCAGCCGGCGAGCTCGGTGATCTCACCGATGTTGCGGAAGCTCGCGCCCATGACCTCGGTCTTGTGACCGTATTTTTTGTAATAGTTGAAGATCTTCGTGACGCTCACGACGCCGGGATCTTCGTGCGGCTCGTACGACGCCTTGCCGGTGTCCTTCTTGTACCAATCGAGGATGCGTCCGACGAACGGCGAGATGAGCGTGGCCTTCGCCTCCGCGGATGCGACGGCTTGATGCATGCCGAAGAGCAGCGTCATGTTGCAATGAATGCCCTCTTTTTCGAGGATCTCGGCCGCGCGGATGCCTTCCCACGTCGTCGCGAGCTTGATCAAAATGCGCTCACGCGACGCGCCCGCTTTTTCGTATTGGCCGATGAGGAACCGCGCTTTTTCGACCGACGCTTGCGTGTCGAACGAGAGGCGAGCGTCGACCTCGGTGGACACGCGCTTCGGAACGATCTCGAGGATCTTCAGACCGAACTCGATGGCGAGCCTATCGATCGCTTTCGCGACGATCGCCTTCTTGTCGGCTTTTTCGCCGGCTTCTTTTTTCGCCCATACGAGCGTGCTGTCGACGATGGGGGCATATGCGGCGAGCTGCGCGGCAGCGGCGATGAGCGACGGGTTCGTCGTCGCGTCACGCGGTTTGAATTTCTTGATCGATTGAAAATCGCCGCTGTCCGAGACGACGACGGTCATGGTCTTGAGCTGCTCGAGGAGGTTCGCCATGCGGCCATCCTAGCCTCGATTTCGCTCGCGGTGCACCCCCGCCAAACAGCGTGAAATGCCTTATTTTCCCGCGTCCTGCAGAGCTTCTATCGCGGGTGGCTCATTCTGCGTGCGCGCTTTCTCTTCGCGCGCGGCTCGGTACGGCGCGTAATGCTCCTCGAGAAAGCGCTTCTTGAAATCACGCGAGGAAGCGATGCCGCCGAAGAATTGCACGACGCGAATCAGGATGTAGGCGGTGTCGAGCTGCCACCACAAAAATCCGGAGCGGACGCCGGCCGGATAAAGGTGATGGTTGTTGTGCCACTCGCCCGAGACGGTTCCGGCGAAGAATTGATTGATGGAAAGATCGCGACGATTGAAGTCGGATCCCTCTTTGCGTTTGTCTTTGCCGCACCCGTGCGCGTCGTAGTTGAAATCGCGAATGCCGATCGCCCAGATCGCCGACATGCCGAAGATCGCGCATGCGAGCGCGTGTCCGCCGATCAAATAGAAGACGCCGTACCAGAACGCCCAATTGAGCGCGAAGTGCGCATAGAGCCGCGCGGGATGACAGATGGAGCCCCACGATTGGTATTGCGCGTACGTGTTGGGAACGACGCCCGTGTGATCGACGAGGGCGACGGTGCGCGCATAGTCTTTTTCGGAGAGGTCACGCGCGATAGGCTGATGCAGCTCGCCGGCGAAGAAGCAGTAGAGCCTTCCGCCGAGCGCGTTGTACGGATCGCCGGCTTTTTCCGGGAATGCGTGATGCACGAGATGGCTCACCACGTAGACCTCTTCGGGCACGAGCCGGATCGTGAGATTGCGGATGATGAAGCGATAGAAGGGATGCGTGAACGTGAACGCGCGATGCGTGCAGTAGCGATGCAGCCACACGATGTTCACGGTGCCGAGCCCGACCATCGAGTAGAGCGCGCCGATCGCGAGGAGCTTCCAGGAAAAATAATGCGTGAAGAAGATCGCCGCGAATGGCGTGAGACAGAGCGTCCAAAACCATCCCGTGACCGGCAGCCAATTCTTGCGCGTCTTGAACAAGTTCATGCGCGTGAGCCAGTGCGAAACCATCTCGCGAACCGTCGGCGCATAGAACTGGCCATCTTTGGACCAACCGTACGCGGGCGGATCGAGAACTCGCTGAAGGAAGGTCGCGCCGGCTTCACTCATGGGGCGTGCACTCTAGCTCATCGGGCGCCACATGGCTCCTAACGGCAGACCCCCGCGCGCTTTGCCGCCTCGGCGACCGCTTTTGCGACGCGCGGCGCGACGTTACGATCGAGCGGGTCGGGCAAGATGCGCTCGACGTTGGGCTCCGCGACGTACTCGGCGAGAGCGCGCGCCGCTTCGAGCTTCATGTCGTCGTGAATGCGCGTGGCGCCGGCGTCGAGCGCGCCGCGGAAAATTCCCGGGAAGGCGAGCACGTTGTTGATTTGGTTCGCGAAGTCACTGCGTCCCGTGCCGACGATCGCCGCGCCGGCCGCGAGCGCGACGTCGGGCATGATCTCGGGCGTCGGGTTCGCCATCGGAAACACGATGGGATCTTTGCGCATCGATTTCACCATGTCGGCGGTGACGAGATTGCCGGTGGAGAGACCGATGAAGACGTCGGCGCCTTGCATCGCGTCGGCGAGCGTGCCGGTTTTGTCATCGCGATTTCCTTTTTCCGCGAGCTCGCGTTTGTGCGCGTTCAAGTCGGAGCGGCCTTCGTGCACGATGCCCTTCGAGTCGCACAGGATCAGATCTCCGAGCTTCGGCAAGAGACCGCGCTCGCCGCTCGTGAGAAGAAGACGCGCGCATGCGAGCGCCGATGCGCCGCTGCCGTTGAACACGACCTTGCACTCGGCGAGATTTTTCTTCGTGACGCGGAGCGCATTGAGCAGCGCGGCGACGACGACGATCGCGGTGCCGTGTTGGTCGTCGTGAAACACCGGAATTCCGAGATCCTGGAGGCCGGCCTCGACCTCGAAGCATCGCGGCGCAGAAATGTCCTCGAGATTGATGCCGCCGAACACCGGCGCGATCGCACGTACGGTGCGGATGATCTCTTGCGTGTCTTGCGTGGCGAGGCAGATCGGAAATGCGTCGACGTCGGCGAACTCCTTGAACAGGATCGCTTTGCCTTCCATGACGGGGATTGCGGCTTCCGCGCCCAGATTGCCGATCCCGAGGATCGCCGAGCCGTCGCTCACGACCGCGACGGTGTTGTTCTTCAGCGTGAGCTCGTGCACGCGTTTCGGTGAGCGAGCGATCTCGAGACACACCTCCGCGACGCCGGGCGTGTACGCGAGGCTCAAGTCGCGTCGCGTTGCGAGCGGCACGCGGCTCGTGACGCTCAGCTTGCCCTTCGTTCGGGCATGGAGCTCGATCGAGCTCTTTCCGAAGTCATCCATGCGCGCACTTTAGGACTTTTTCTGCGCATGGGCGCGCAAACTTCGGCGCGCAAAATTGTTCGCAGCTCGGTGCGTCAATCATCCCGAGCGATCACAATCCGATGACGCGGGCGTCCTCGGTCAAGAATCGGATGTCGTCGTAGCCCGCGAACGCGGCTGTTTGGAACAGCGTTCCAAAATGCGCCGTCGTCGCGCAAGACGATCGTCGGCGCAGGCCGCGGCGGCGTCGACGTCTCGGACCCGGAGGACGGTGCACCCGACGGCTTCGGCAAACGCACGACGAACGCCGTCACGACCAGCATCGTGAAGAGCGTGGTCGTGACGACGACGATTCGCAGCTTTCGTCGGCGCGCCTTCGCGATGCGTACGGCGCGCAGTCCTTGCGAGGGATCGATCCGGGCCTCTTCTAGATGTCGAAGTAGAGGAAGAATTCGTGCGGCGTCGGGCGCATGCGAATCGGATTCAATTCGCGCGTGCGCTTGTAGTCGAGCCACTCGTGGATCGCGTCTTTCGTGAAGACGTCGCCGCGGAGCAAGTACTCGTGATCTTTTTCGAGCGAGACGAGCGCCTCGTCGAGATCGCCAGGCATGTGCGGCACCTCTTTCAATTCTTCGGGCGAGAGCGCGTAGATGTCTTTGTCGAGCGGATCGCCGGGATGAATCTTGTTCTGGATGCCGTCGAGGCCTGCCATCAACATCGCGCTGAACGCGAGGTACGGATTGCAGCTCGGATCCGGAAAGCGCACCTCGATGCGGCGCGTCTTCGGCGAAGGCCCGCTGATCGGAATGCGCACCGACGCGGATCGATTGCGCGACGAGTACGCGAGATTCACGGGCGCCTCGAAGCCAGGAACGAGACGGCGATACGAGTTCGTCGTCGGGTTCGTGAGCGCGGCGATCGACTTCGCATGTTTGATGATGCCGCCGATGTAGAAGAGCGCGGTGTCCGAGAGGCCCGCGTAGCCGTCACCGCCGAAGAGGGGCTTGCCCTCTTTCCAGATCGACTGATGGCAATGCATGCCGCTGCCGTTGTCGCCGAAGAGCGGCTTCGGCATGAACGTCGCCGTCTTGCCGGCTTTGCGCGCGACGTTCTTCACGACGTATTTGAACCAGAGAAGTTGATCCGCGGCGGGGAGCAAACGCGCGAACTTCATGCCGAGCTCGCACTGCCCCGCGCTCGCGACTTCGTGGTGGCCGACCTCGATCTCGACGCCCGTCTGCATGAGCACCGCCATCATTTCTTGGCGAAGGCCGGCGAGCGTGTCGGTCGGCGGAACCGGGAAATAGCCTTCTTTGTGGCGGATTTTGTAGCCGAGGTTCGGCTTCTCGTCCTTGCCGCTGTTCCACGCGCCTTCGTTCGAATCGAGGAAGTAGTAGCCCGCGTTCGGCTGCGAGTGATCGAAACGCACGTCGTCGAACACGAAGAACTCGGCTTCGGGACCCATGAACGCGGTGTCGCCGATCCCGGTTTGCTTCAAATACGCTTCCGCTTTTTTCGCGATGTGACGCGGGTCGCGTGAGTAGGCCTGCTTCGTGATCGGATCGAAGACCGAGCAGATCAAGTGGAGCGTGGGGCGGGCGTTGAACGGATCGAGGCGGGCCGTCTCCGGATCCGGGATGATGAGCATGTCGCTCGCGTTGATCGGCTGCCATCCGCGGATCGACGATCCGTCGAAGCCGATGCCGTCTTCGAAGAGGGACGTGTCGAGGCGGTTCACGGGGATCGTCGTGTGCTGCCAGATGCCGGGAAAATCGATGAACTTCAGATCGACGAACTCGACGTTGTTCTTCTTGGCAAAGTCGACGACTTCTTGCGGCTTCATTGGATGGATCCTCCCTAACGGTCTTAGATTGCTTCCTTGCCACGCTCGCCGGTGCGGATGCGCACGGCTTCTTCGACTGGCGTGACGAAAATTTTGCCGTCGCCGATGCGACCGGTCTTCGCGGATTTCTCCACGGCGTCGAGCACGTCGTGCACGAGCTCGTCGGGCACTACGACCTCGATCTTCACCTTCGGCACGAAGTCGACGACGTACGCCGAGCCTCGGTACACCTCTTTTTTTCCGCCGGTGCGGCCGAAGCCTTTGACCTCGGTGACGGTCATGCCGGCCGCGCCGATCTCGCTGAGCGCATCTTTCACTTCGTCGAGCTTGAACGGCTTGATGATCGCCTCGATCTTTTTCACGGTGACATTGCTCTAGGCCGGCTAACGTTTCGGCAACGTTTCATGAACCCCGACGAAACCGTTCCCGGCATGAACAAGATCGTCTCGCCGCGAAAAACGCCGGTCGAGCGGCTCAGCGCGTTATCCACCCTCTCCACGAATTTGTGGGTGAAACGCGATGATTTGACGCATCCACTCTACGGCGGAAACAAGGTTCGCAAGCTGTCTCATATTTTGCGCGAAGCGAAATCGCGCGGCTTCGAAAAGATCGTCACCATCGGCGCGGCCGGCAGTCACCACGTGCTCGCGACGACCATCTTCGGAGAGATGTGCGGTCTCAAAGTGGAAGCGGCGATGGTGCCGCAGCCGGACAATCCTCACGTCGAAGAAAATCTTCGCGCGGGGCTCGGCCACGGGCTGAAGCCTTTCATCGCGCGCTCCTACGCGACGGTGCCTTTCGTCGTGATGTCGAGGCTCGGCGAGAAGACGATGTAC
>JAICXU010000393.1 GCA_025934595.1 Polyangiaceae bacterium
CTGATGGCGCATTTGAATCGCAGTCGGGCGCGCGGCGGGATCCTTCGCGAGCGCCGATCGAACGACGCGCTCGATACCGAGCGGCACCGTCTCGTGACGCCCGACCTCCACCAAATGCGGTGCGTCGACGAACATATGTTGCGCCATCAGACCGGCGCCTTCGTCGGCGTCGAAGGGAGGCGCTCCCGCGAGCACCTCGAACAGAATGACGCCGAGCGAGTAGATGTCGCTCGGCGGTTCGACATTGAGGCCGCGACATTGCTCGGGCGACATGTACTTGGGTGTTCCCTGGATGTTGCCGGTCGACGTAAGTCTCTTGCCGTCGTCGTTGGGCACGTGCGCGATGCCGAAGTCGAAAAGCTTGGCGCGCGCCGACTCGCCTACGATCTCGGCGAGCATGATGTTCTCCGGCTTGATGTCTCGATGAACGATGCCCAAGGAATGCGCCGCGTCGAGCACGTCGAGAAGTTGATCGAAGAGCACTCCCACTGCCTGGAGATCGATTCGAACGTTGCTCGACATCCGATCCGACAGCAGCACGCCCGTGATGCGCTCCATCACCATGTAGAGCTGATCGTCGTGCTCGCCGAAGTCGAGGACGCTGACGACGCTCGGATGGCGCAGCTTTGCAAGCGCGAGCGCCTCGCGTCGAAATCGTGCGCGGACGATCGGATCTCGCGCAAGAAACCCCAAGAGGAACTTGACGGCCACGGGTGCGCCGAGGGCCAGATGCTCGGCGGCGTACACGCGGCCCATGCCGCCACGCCCGATCGGTGCATCGATTCGATATCGACCGTCGAGCACGCTACCGATGAGAGGATCGTTCGCGAAGTATCCGCACGAGGGGCATTGATCGCCTTTCAACGGGCTCGCGCACGATGGACATCGGCGGCCGTCGTGCGTGGCCGGCTTCGTCAAGTCTGCGCTCACGATCCCTCCGAAATGAGCTCGTGGATCTCGAGCGGAGCGCGTTTCCCTCGCACGGCATGCCCGCCCAACGCGCGAAAGCGAAAACCCCACTTCGATCGATTCGCGACCTCGTCGGTCACCAAGATCTGACCGGGTCGCGCCATGTTCTCCAGTCGCGATGCGATGTTCACGGTGTCGCCGATGGCGGTGTATTCCATCCTGACTTCGCTCCCGAGGTTTCCGAGCACCGCAAAGCCGGTCGAAACACCGATGCCCATCGCGACTTCGAAGTCGTACGTCTCCTTCCACATCGGCGCGCTGGCTTCGACGAAGCGCTGCATCTCGGTGGCCGCACGCAGCGCGCGATCGACGTGATCATTTTCTTCGTTCGCGCCGAAGATCGCCATGACGCAATCTCCGAGAAACTTGTCGACGATGCCGTCGTGTTTGAAAATCACCTCGGATAGAACGGAAAAGAGCTCGTTCAGAAACGCGACGACGCGTTCGGGATCGGCGCTCTCCGCAAATGAAGTGAACGCCGCGACGTCGGCGAAGACGATGGACACGTCCTGCCTGCCTCCTCCGAGCGACCGAGCAAGCTTGCCCGTCGCAATCGCGTGTGCGATCGAATTCGGAAGATAGCGCGATAGATTCGCTTCTACCGTGGCTCGCCGTGAGATCTCGGCCTCGCTTCGCTTCAAGGTCTTCGCCATCTCGCTCATCGAAGACGCGAGGACCTCGATCTCGTCGCCGGTGTGGACATCGGGCTCGACGTCGAACTGACGATCTCCGTACTTCTTCGTGAGCGCCACGAGATCGACGATGGGCGCGACCTGTCTCTTCGCGAGAAAAACGCCAGCGAGGATCGCGGACGCCAAGAATCCTGCCGCGACGACGAGAAACGCGCGACGCGCCTCGCGAATCGCGGCGTACACTTCGGACTCCGGACGCGCGACGAAAACTCCGAGACGGCGGTTGGGAATGACGCGAAGGGTGCCGACCATCGGCGTTCCGTCTTCATCGATGAAGGGAAAGGTCTTCGTGATTCCTTGTGCAGGGAGCGTCGAGCTCATGGCGCCGAGGGCGCGCTCGGTTCGCTCGACGACGCCGCCGCCTGCGATGCGCCGAAGACGGTCGTCGACGAGCGCCACGCGGTCCGGTCGTGCGAATCGCGCGTTCGAAAGCTCCCTGAGACGCGCTGCCAATCGCTCGGGATCGACACGTCCGAGCGCGACGGCGACGAGCGAGCCGTCGACCATCAAAGGCGCGGCCCAAAAAAGATCCGGGCTCTCGGTCGAAGACGTGATCGGCTGCATCCCGAAGTGCGTTCGGAGCGCTGCGACATCCACCGTTTTCGGTGCCCCGACCTCGCGATGCTCGGCGCCGCCGGCGACGGCGTCGACGAACTTGCCGTCGCGATCGTAGATCGCCACGTAGTCGAGCGCGCTCGCATGCTCGACAGCGCGCTTCGCGAGCGCGATGCGCGCGTCGTCGCTCAGGCTTCGGTCGACGAGATCACTCCCGACATCGGAGGTGGCGTCCTCGAGATCGTCGAGCACACCGCTCACGTTCTCCGACGCTTCGTCGACGACCGCTGCCTCGAGGCTCTTCTCGGCGTCTTCCAGCCACTTTCGCTGGATGTCGAGGCCGAGCTTGGCAAGAAGCGCGAGTGGCACCGCCCCGACGATCAAGATCGCCGCAAGCCACTTCACGAGGAGCGGGAGCTTCATCCGCGCGCGGGAAACGCAAAGAGTGAGCCAGCGAAGCGCGCGCGCTTGGAACCTCGCCGAAGCAGGAAACCACCGCTAGCGATCTTGCGTGCGGAGCAGTCCATCGGTCGTCGCCGCGTGCGCATCGAAGCTGTTCATGGGACCGCCTGCGAGAAGAGCCGTCGTCGGCTCTCTCTCTTTCGAAGGGCTAGTCGATCCTCGCGCGCGCAATCAGGCAGCAAAGTGACCGGTAGGCAGGGAATTCTTCCGAGCCGTTCGCAGAAGTGAATCATCCGCGATAGGGTGCGACGGATCGAATGGCGTACCGCGCGATCAACCGATGCAGGTTCATGCGGTCCATCGAGGCTCGCCGGGCGGCGCGGCTCACGTTGCCGTCGGACCACTCGAGCAGCGCGGTCAAGTAGCTCTTTTCGAACGCCGACACGCAGCGCTCTTTCGCGACGCGGAACGGTACGTCGAGATCGACGTTCGCCGCTGCATCGACACCAGGCGGATCACTTTCGTTCGGATTCGCCGCGTTCTCCGGTTGCGGAGCGGTGGCTTCGTCACTCGGCTGCGCGACGGGCGTCGCGTTTTGCAGGACGATCGCCCGTTCGACGAAATTTCGCAGCTCGCGAACGTTGCCCGGCCACTCGTAGCGCGCCATTTCGTCGAGCACTTGCTGCGTGAAAAGGCTCGCGTACGTGGACAACCCCGCGCTCTCCGCCAGCACGGGAACGAGGAGAGGAATGTCCTCGAGCCGCGCGCGCAACGGCGGGACCCGCAGCGTCACGACGGCGAGGCGAAAATACAAATCCTCGCGGAAATGTCCCTGATTCATTTCTCGTTCGAGCGTGCGATTCGTGGCTGCGACGACGCGAACGTCTGCCGGTCGCATGCGCGTCTCGCCGAGCCTCGAGAACTCCCGCGCCTCGAGCACTCGCAGGAGCTTGGGCTGCATGTCGAGTGGCAGCTCTCCGACTTCGTCGAGAAATACCGTGCCGCCGTGCGCGACTTCGAATGCGCCGGGTCGCTCGCGGTCGGCACCCGTGAAGGCACCTCGCGCATGACCGAACAAATGGCTTTCGATCAAGTTCGACGAAATGGCGCTGCAATCGACGACGACGAACGGCCGGTCGGAGCGGGTACCTCGTTTGACGATTTCGGCGGCGACGAGCTCCTTTCCCGTGCCGCTCTCGCCTTCGATGAGAACGTTCACCTCGCTCTGCGCGACGCGCTCGATGAGCGCGAAGAGCTTTCGCATCACGAGGGATTTCCCATAGAGCTTGCCGAAGCTCGCGCGCATGAGAACGGGTATCTCGCCCTCGGCGACCAGCTCCCGGGCCCGAAAGCAGGACTCGCCGAGCTCGACGCGACACTCGGGCATCGGGAGATCGGCGTCCCGCGTCCGAACGCCGTTGACGCGGAGACCGTTGAGCGAGCCGGTGTCGTGGATTCGCCATGCGCCGAACTCACGCGTAATTCGGCAGTGGAATCGAGACACCGCAGGATCGTTCAGAACCAGATCGTTCGACGGGTGCGACCCGATCCCGAGACCGTCCCCGTCGATGACGACCGATCGCGAGTGATCGCGCTTTGCTTCCCGTTCGACGAGGAGCTCGATCCGCGGTGCGGCGACCGTCGACGAGAATTGCTGGCGAGTCGTTTCGACTTTTTCGGTCGCTGTCATTTCCGCTCGGGTCGCAAGAATACACACTGCGAAGAAGAGGTGACAGACATCTCGATCCTGGTGAGGTCGCGACTAAGCAGCAATTTTTTTGCCTACGTCATGCAGATTGTCTTGA
Organism: Polyangiaceae bacterium; assembly: GCA_025934595.1. Lineage (GTDB taxonomy): Bacteria > Myxococcota_A > Polyangia > Polyangiales > Polyangiaceae > JAICXU01. Next base: position 4,424 of record JAICXU010000393.1, read on the forward strand.
AACCGATGCGGACGAGCGGCCCGCCGCCGCCAAACGCTGGCACATCGGTTGCGACGAGCCAC
>JAICXU010000772.1 GCA_025934595.1 Polyangiaceae bacterium
CCGCGCTTCACGCGATGCGCGCCGGCGGAATCTACGATCAGCTCGGCGGCGGATTTCATCGCTACTCCACCGACGCACATTGGCTCGTGCCTCACTTCGAGAAGATGCTCTATGACAACGCGCTCCTCTTGAAGCTGTATGCCGACGCGTTCGTCGCCACGAAGGAAAGCGCGTACGCGGATACGGCGCGCGAGATCGCGGCCTACGTCATGCGCGAGATGCGAAACTCCGACGGCGGATTTTTCGCGACCCAAGACGCGGACAGCGAAGGGCACGAGGGAAAATTTTTCGTGTGGTCGAAGAAGGAAATCGAAGACGTGCTCGGCGCGAATCGAGATACGGAGATCGCGTGCGATTATTTCGGCGTCGACGAGCACGGCAACTTCGAGAGCACGGACAAGTCGGTCTTGTCGATCGTGAAGACCGAGGACGAGCTCGCGAAAGACTACGCGCTTCCCGTCGAAGAAATTCGGCGGACGCTGGAAGCAGCTAAAAATAGGCTATTTGAAGCGCGAGAAAAGCGCGTGAAGCCGTTTCGCGACGAGAAGATCATGACGAGCTCGAACGGGCTCATGATCGCGGCGATGGCGCGCGCCGGCGCGGCGATGGGAGCCGATGACCTGATCGATGCGGCGGAGAGAGCGTTCGCATTTCTCGAATCGAAGCTGATGAAGCGGACAGGCGGCGCGGTCGTGATGCAACGCCATGCGCTGGGCGATGCCGTCAAGGGACCCGCGTTCTTGGACGACTACGCGTTCGTCGCCGACGCGGCGCTCGAGCTCTACGAAGCAACCGGCAAGCCTCGCTATGCCATCTGGGCGCGCGACATCGCGGAGACGATGATCGCGAAATTTTGGAGCGACGCGGAATCGAAATTTTATTTTGCGCCGAGCGACGGCGAGACGCTGATCGTGCGGCCCGTCGATCTCTTCGATCACGCCATTCCGAGCGCGACCTCGATGGCATGTCGCACGCTCTTGCGGCTCGGGTCGCTGATGCATGTAAAGTACACGAACCTCGCCCGCCGAGCGCTGGAGCTGCTTGCGCCGTCGGCGATCGAAAATCCGTTCGGCTTCGCGCAATCGCTCTGCGAGCTCGATCGCTTGGTGAATGGATCGACGGACGTCGTGATCGTGACCGGCGGCGGCGATGCGTCGGCGCTCGTCGAAAAAGCGCACGAAATGTATTTGCCGAATCGCACGATCGCGATCGTCGAGCCGAACGCGGAGTCGCTCGAAGCAAGCGCGCTGCTCGCGGAGGGCAAGCCGGCGAAGAGCGAGCCCGTCGCGTACGTCTGTCGGAATCGAACGTGCTCCGCGCCCGTCACATCGGCGGCGGAGCTCGAGACGTTGCTCGCGGTGCGCTGACCTCAGTGCGTCGTCAAGTACGTCTGCACCGTCGTCCCCCACGTGGACGGCACGAGATTCGTCGCGTCGCCGTTCACGGTGACCAAATCCGGATGACAGTCGGAATACGGCTCGAAATCCCACGCGAGGTTCGGGATCTGCTTGGACTCGACGTCCGCATAGAACGCGCTCGAATTCGTGAGTGACCCATACTCGCCCAAGATGACGGGGATGTTCGCGTACGTGTAGTCGGCCGGCGCGGGCGGATAGCCGTGCACCTCGTAGACGACGTTGTCGAATGGGAGCGGCGACGCGGCGTAGAAATCGATCTTCGCCGAATAGCCCGTGCCCTGCACGCTCACGAGATGATGGGGCACGCCGAGACGATCCTCCTCGGCGCGAATCACACCGACCGCATGGCTCATCGCCGGCACGAGCGTTTCTTTCGTGATCACGTTGCCGCCCGGCTCGTTCGACAGGCCGAAGACGACGAACGCGTCGCTCGAAAACGAATCGACCAGCGCTTGGTAGACGCCGTCGGTTCCGTTCGGGTACGTCGTCGAGTCCGGCGTGTTCGATGCGCTCGACGGCACCGCGGTCGCTTCCGGATTTTGCGGGTCTTGGCCCACCATCGACGCGTCGGTGCGAAGCGTGACGAGCACGTACACGCCCGGATGCGCGCCGATGGCGCGAATCACGTTCGTCATCGGCGTTTTGTAGGCGCTGTCGTTTTTCGTCCAGCTCGATTTCGTCGGCCAGCTGTTCATGCCGAGCGAGATGCGCACGAAGGTCGGACGCCATGACGTCATGAGCCCGTTCACGATCGTACGCAGCGCATCTTCGGCGGTCGGCGTCTGCGTCGCCATTTGCAGATTGTTGTCGAACCCGCACAAATAAAGGTCGTCCATGTTCACGCCGCGTCCCATCCACGGCGTGCCGCCGCTCGGTCCACGCGTGCCGGAGCCATTCGACACGTAAATTTTATTTCCGCTCGTATAGAGCCAGCCGCTCGGCACTCCGCCGTCGATCGCCGAAACCTTCGCGTCCGCAACGGCGCCCGCGTCGCTCGCGGCGCCCGAATCCGTGCCGCCGGTTTCGGGGCTCGGCTGTCCAGCGTTCGCCGCGCCGCAGCCGATCGCGCACCAGGCGACGAGCGCGACGCTGCCGCCGCATGCGAAAATCCAGCGGGCTCGCAGCACG
>JAICXU010000136.1 GCA_025934595.1 Polyangiaceae bacterium
ACGAGCGCCATCGCGAAGAGCGCGTTGCTCTCGAGCGTGCCCGGTCGTGCGTTCTGCATGTCCATCACGATCTGCGACGAGATCGTGGTCGTCGGCGAAAAGAGAGTCTGCGGAAGCATTCGCGCGCCGCCGATGACCATTTGGACCGCCATCGTTTCTCCTGCCGCGCGCGAGAGGCCGAAGAAGATCGCAATGAAGATGCCGCGCCGCGATCCCGACAGCACGACGCGAAGCGCGGTCTGCAGCCGCGATGCACCGAGCGCGAGGCTCGCGTCGCGCAGGCTCTGCGGAACGCGCGAGATGGCGTCGAGCGACAGTAGCAGCACCGTCGGCACGATCATGATGCCGAGGAGGAGCGCGCTCGAGAGCAGACCTTCGCCGCCGACGGGCGAGTCGTCCCCGTAGATCGCGTGTGCGAGCGAGGCGACCCTCGGTACGAGATAGACGAGCGCGAGCCACCCGTAGACGACACTCGGGATCGCTGCGGCCGTCTCCATCGCACGGCGGTAGGCGGCGCGAACGCGCGCGGTCGCGACTTCGCTCAGCCAAAGCGCGCAAAACAGAGCGGGAATGGCGCCGAAAAGCGTCGCGCCGAGCGCGCTCGCCAGCGTCCCGAGGAGCAGCGGCGCGCCGCCGAAGCGTCCCGCTTCCGGCTTCCACAGGACACCCGTGAGTAGCTGCCAAAGGCCAGCGCCCTGCACGCCGCGCAACCCGGTGCGCGCAAGGAATCCGATCATGACGACCGTCGTCGTCACGACAGTCGCCGCGCTCGCCATCGCGCCGAGCTTCAGCGCGACATGCAAACGTCGAGGACGAACCAACGGCCACTCGCCGTGCGGCTCTTCGTCGTGCGCTACGCGATTGTCGGCCACGGACGGCAACGTCATTTTCAATCGTGATCGCGCGTGACTCTCATCGCGGTGACGGGGATGAAGCCCTTGACGGTGGGGAGCACGTCATTCTGGAAAGGTGCGGACTGCACGTAATCCAAGAAGTCTTTCGCGCCGCCCGTCGCCTCGCCCTTCGTGTACATGTGCTCGTACGACCAGATCGGATACGCGCCGCTCTCGATCGTGTCGGGGCGCGGGCTGACGATGCCTTTGTCGGTCTTCAAATCGAAGGTGACGAGGTCGGCATCGGCGAACGACAGCGCGAGGTAGCTCACGGCGCCTTTCGTTTGTTTGAGCTTCGCGACGAGCGCGCCGGAGTTGTCCTCGGTCTGCGATTCGACGAACTTGTCGCCGCCGAACACGATGTTGCCGAAGACCGTGCGCGTGCCGGATCCGGCCGCGCGATTGATGACGACGATGGCCTGCGCGGAGCCGCCGAGGTCTTTCCAATCTTTGATCTCGCCGGAGAAGATCTTCGCGAGCTGCTCTTTCGTGAGAGCCCGGATTTTCTCGTCGAATGTGCCTTTGTTCGCCATGGCCGCAAACCCGACGACCGCCACTCTGTGATCGACGAGCTCTTTCTGGTCGGCAGCCGCGAAGATGTCGCTGTTCCCGATGTCGGATGCGCCGGACGCGACATCCGACAGACCCTTTTTCGATCCGCCGGCCGACACCTCGATGCTGGCGCCGGCGTGCGCCGCTTCGTATTTCTCTTTTGCGGCGTTCACGAGCGGCTGGAGCGCGGAAGATCCGCTCGCACGAACGGTCTCGGCCTTCGCGGGCATCGTCGCGGTCGTCGTGCTCGCGGAAGAAGCGGACTCCGTGGCCTCGCGCGGCGGGCTCTTGTCGCACCCCGCGAGAAACGTGAAAGCCGAGAGCGTGAAGAGTCGGAATACGAGCCTCATGGTGGTGTCTCTCCTGGATCTCATGGTGGATCTCGTGGATCGATCGGATAGGTGATCAGCCGAAGCGGCCGGTGATGTAGTCCTCGGTTTGCTTTTCATGCGGCCGCGTGAAGAGCCGTGAGGTGTCCCCGACCTCCACCAAGTTGCCGCCATAGAAGAAGGCAGTGCGCTGCGAGACGCGCGCCGCTTGCTGCATGTTGTGCGTGACGATCACGATCGTGAGCTCGGTCTTCAGCTCGGCGATGAGATCCTCGACCTTCGCGGTCGCGATCGGATCGAGCGCGCTCGCCGGCTCGTCCATCAGAAGGACGGCGGGCTCGACGGCAAGAGCGCGTGCGATGCAAAGCCTCTGTTGCTGGCCGCCCGACAGACTGAGCCCGGATTCTCGAAGGCGATCCTTGACCTCGTCCCAGATCGCAGCTTGTCGCAGCGCGCGCTCGACGCGCTCGTCGAGCTGCGCCTTGTCCTTCATCCCCGCTATTTTCAAGCCGAACGCGACGTTTTCGAAGATCGACTTCGGGAAGGGATTCGACCGTTGGAACACCATGCCGACGAGACGCCGCACCGCGACCGGATCGACGTCGGGCGCGTAGATATCGCGGCCGCCGAGAAGCACTTTGCCTTCGACGGTGGCTCCGGCGATGACATCGTTCATGCGATTGAGCGCGCGCAAAAATGTGCTCTTGCCGCAGCCGCTCGGACCGATGAGCGCGACGACCGTCTGCTCGGGCACGTCCAAGCTGACGTTGCGCACGGCTTTCGTGGCGCCGTAGCTCACGCTCAAGTTGCGCACGACGACCCTGGATTCGCGCGCGCCGCCTTTCGCCGATGCCGTCACGCGGAGCAATCTGCTCGCCCTCTGCGATTGGAGCGTGATCCTTGTGTGACAATCGTGTGACCTTCGCGCGCAGGCGCCGCAACGGACCCTTCGGGCTCTACTCTCGGCTTCGTCGAAGAAAGGAAACTTCATGCTGCGGAAGAAGCTCGTCGCGGAGGCGATCGGCACTGCGCTCCTCCTCGCGACCGTCGTCGGATCGGGAATCATGGGCGAGCGGCTCGCGGCCGGAAACGTCGCGATCGCGCTCCTCGCGAACACGATCGCGACCGGGGCGGGGCTCGTTGCGCTGATCCTCACGTTCGGTCCGATCTCCGGCGCGCATCTCACTCCCGCGGTCACGCTCGCGGACGCGAGCCAAGGCGGTCTGCCGTGGCGTGAGGTGCCGGGTTATCTCGTCGCGCAAATCGCCGGCGCGTTCGCAGGCGTCGCCGCCGCGCACGTCATGTTCCGAGAGCCCGCTCTCTTCTTCGCGTCGCGGCACGACCGGTCGGGCATCGCGCAGCTCTTCAGCGAGTTCATCGCGACGTTCGGTCTGCTCGCCGTGATCTGGGGCTGCGCGCGGCGACGCCCGGGCGTCGTGCCCTTCGCCGTCGGCGCGTACATCACGGCCGCGTATTGGTTCACGGCATCGACTTCATTCGCGAATCCAGCCGTGACGTTGGCGCGCGCCGCGAGCGATACCTTCGCCGGCATTCGTCCCGTCGACGCTCCTGGTTTCATCGTCGCGCAGCTCGCCGGTGCGGGATGTGCGACGGCGCTTTTTCGTTGGCTCGTTCCCGCGCTCCCCGTTGCCGCGCCACACGTCATGGAACGCGGCGGTACCCCGCCGCTTCGTGAAGAGCACGAAGGAGACGAGCTCTCATGAACACGGTCATTTTCGCGTGCGTGCACAACGCAGGGCGATCGCAGATGGCGGCCGCGTGGTTCAACGCGCTGGCGGATGGGAGCAAGGCGCAAGCGGTTTCGGCGGGGACGCATCCGGGTCCTCGCGTTCATCCGGAGGTGCTCGAAGCGATGCGTGAGGTCGGCATCGATCTCACGGGTCGAGCTCCGAAGCCGCTCACCGACGATCTCGCGGCGGGAGCTCAGCTCTTGATCACCATGGGATGCGGCGACGCCTGTCCTGCCGTTCCCGGTTTGAAACGCGACGACTGGCCGCTCGAGGACCCCAAAGGAAAATCGATGGAGCGCGTGCGAGAGATTCGAGACGAAATCAAAACGCGTGTCATCGAGCTCCTACGCGCGAATGGCTGGTGCTAGCGAAAAACGATCACGAGCGTCGGCACGCGCCGTCCAGCCCGTGATCATGGGAGGCATGACGCGCGCGTCCGTGACGCGTCTGCGACCGCATTCGCGCGCAGCGTAGACGGGCTCCACGACGACGATGGTCGCCTTGACAATCCGGTGTGGCGAATTATTTAACATAAAAGCTAAATACGAACCGCGCCCGCGAGGAGCCCGTGCCTGCATCGACCATCGACATCGTGTTTTCTGCGCTCGGCGACCCCACGCGGCGCGCCATCGTCGAGCGTCTCGCCTCGGGCGACGCCACGGTGCTCGAGCTCGCCGCTCCGTTCGACATCAGTCTTCCGGCGATCTCGCGTCATCTGAAGGTGCTCGAGGACGCGGGCCTCATCGCGCGCGGGCGCGATGCGCAGCGCCGGCCGTGTCGGTTGCGACCGGAGGCGCTCGCGAAGGTCACGACGTGGGCCGAGCACACGCGGCGCGCGTGGGAGGAGCGCTTCGAGCGACTGGACGAGTACGTGCGCGCGTTGCAAGCGCAAGAGAGTTACGAAACGAAGCACAGGAAAAAGGAGAGTCATCATGGCAGACGGAAGAAGCGGTGATCGGGTGTGGGCCCTCGACAGGGAGATCGTGCTCTCGCGCGTCATCGATGCGCCGCGCGACCTCGTCTTTCGCATGTGGACGGAGGCAGAGCATTTCGCGAAGTGGTTCGGCCCGCGCGGCTTCACCACGACGATCAAGGAGGCCGACATCCGCGCCGGTGGGCGCCTTCGGTTCGAGCTGCGAGCTCCGGACGGCCAAGTCTGGGACAGCCGCATCTCGTTTCTCGAGATCAAGCGGCCCGAGGCGCTCGTCTACGACCACGGGCTCGACAAGGACGATGATCCGGATCGCTTCCACGTCACGATCACGTTCGACGAGCAGAGCGACAAGAAGACGGTGATTACGCTCCGCCAGCTCCATCCGACGAAGGAGCGCCGCGCGATCGTGATCGGCTTCGGCGCCGTCGAGCTCGGCTACCAGACGCTCGACAAGCTCGTGGAGCATCTGCGCGCGCAGACGTGATCGCGGAAGAGTGAACGCGCATCGCTGATCGTCGCATCGGACGATTGAGGGCACGAAGGCCCAGGAAGAATCGGGACCGACGCTGGCTCGTTGGTTTCGTCGCGCCCGGAGCTGTGTTGTGCTCCGGCGCATGTCGCGCGCAAGCAGCTGATTGCGGCGCCGGAAGGTGGCCAGAGCTATCGGCGGGCTCGCGGCAAAGCCTGCCCGTCGATTTCGCCGGCTCGGCATCGCTTTCCGGATTAACCTTCCAGCAGCCATGCAGCCCGTCCGAGCGCACGTCAAAAACGGCCGCCTGGTCCTCGACGAGCCGACGGACCTGCCGGATGGCGAGGTCGTCGAGCTCGTTCCGCTCGATGAGGTTCTCGCGCGCGGTGGTGACTACCTCGACGACGAAGAGCGCGCTCGACTGCATGCGTCGATCGAACGGGGCATCGAGGACTCGAAAGCCGGTCGCGTGGTGGATGCCCAAGAATTCATGACGAAGCTTCGCGCGCGGACCGACGCGCGTTGACCGTCCAGCTCTCCGAAGAAGCGGAGCGCCAGGCCGAACAAATCGATGCCTGGTGGCGAAAGAATCGCACGGCGGCGCCTAATCTTTTTCGCGACGAACCGGTCGAGGGCGCGCGCTCGCGTACACGCACGCACGTGCATGCGCGGCTCGATAGGCGACGATCACGGGCGTGCCTAGCGCGGCACGCCTTTCAACACGATTCCTGATTCTTCCGGCACCGCGCGCACGCGCCTCTTCACGACTCCCAGCGTGATCAGATGCGAGCGCTTCAATCCCGCTTCGAGCGCTCTCACGTGCTGTGACCATACCCATGTGTGGAGCGCATGCAGGATCGCATCGCTCGCACGCTCTCCGTACGGGTGCGCGTCGCGCAAGAGAAGCGACCCTTCTCGCTGCTGCGCCGAACCGTAGCCGTATGCAGCGAGCGCGGTTGCAATCGGTGGATGGCTCGCGACGGCGATGAGAAACTTGAACGCCTGATCGCAAACCTTGGCGCGCGCTTCATCGGACGCGGGCGGAGCGCGATCTACCAAGACAGGATGCAGAGGGGTCATGACCTCGCGGATATCGGCAGCGCGTCCGATTTGGTTGCGTGAGGCCCGTCTGACGTCGCGTTTCAGCGAATCGGTTTCTTCCATTCGCGGAGCTCGATCGAATAGCCGTCCGGATCGAGAATCTCCGCGCGCACGTACGTGTCGATTTCGCGCGGACCCCATGAGGCTGCGATGCCGCGTTTTTTCAGCGCTTCGAGCGCTTCCTCCATGTCGTCCACCTCGAGCGCCATCAAGCGATACCCGAGCTGCAGCGCTTTCGGCGCGGCCGACTTCGGCATGCCCCTGTAGTGGAGCAGCTCGATGCCCGTTCCGCCGAGATCGAGATAGACGATGTCGAGCGTGGCGCCCGCCGGCAGCTTCACTTCTTGCCGAAGCTTCTCCCGGAAGCCGAGCACCTCGACGTAGAAGGCGGCGCTACGAGCGGGCTCGTCGGTGACGATTTCGACGTGATCGATCTTCTTGAACATGGAAGCGAAGCTACCACGCGCGTTCTCGGCGCACGACGCCGCCTACTGAGCAAGGAAGGTCCGGCCAGATTGTGGCGGAAGCCAAAAAAATGAGGAAGGGCGAGATTTTCATTTCACCCTGATGCCAGCTCGGGCATGGCCAACGACGTGCTCGATCATTCGTGACGTGGCTCGTGCGACGCGAGTCATGTCGCGACTCGCACGACGCTTGCCGGTGCTCTATGATCACGAGGTGACGACCGCCGACACGTCCGCCGCCGCACACGCCGCGCAGATCGCTGCGATCCGTCGCTTGTCGCCCGAGGCCCGCGTGCGAATCGCGGCGGAGATGAGCCAGGCCGCGCGCGAAATATCGCTCGAAGGCATTCGCCGACGAAATCCTGCGCTCACCGACGACGAGGCCCGTTTCGAGCTCGCGCGTCTGCTCTATGGCGACGATCTCGCCCGCCGTGCCTACAGAAGGATGCGGTGAGCGATTCGCTCCAGGATTTGCTCGCGCGCGTCGCACGCGCTTTCGAGAAGACGGCAATTCCGTTCATGGTCGCTGGCTCTTTCGCGAGCACGACCCACGGCGTTCCGCGCACGACCCAGGACCTCGACATCGTGATCGATCCGGCGTCCCCCGCCGATCTCGATGCGCTCTTGGCGCAGTTCCCCGCGGATGCCTACTGCGTCGACGCCGACGCGGCACGCGACGCGCTGGCGCGCCGTTCGACGTTCAACGTGATCGACATGGCCTCGGGCTGGAAGATCGATCTCATCATTCGCAAGAATCGGGCATTCAGCCGGAGCGAGATGGCGCGGCGCGCGACGATCCGCCTCGTCCTCACGCTGGCCGACCGAGGCGACGGGAGCCGTAGCCACAGTCGCTGGTTTCGCCGCGCGCCGCGCGCGCGCGAGCTCGCCGGCGCGTCCGAGCAGCGTGGTGAGAATCTCGTCGACGTCACGCATGG
>JAICXU010000184.1 GCA_025934595.1 Polyangiaceae bacterium
ATCGAAGAAGAGCGGAACGACCTCGCGCTCGAGCAAATCGTAGAGCAGCTCGGCCTCGACGGCGTCGCCCGCCGCGTCTTTGTATTCTTCGCCGCGCCCGATCGCCCAGCCGACCTCCCAGCCCCAGCGTCCCCAGGCTTCGGCCCACCAACCGTCGAGCACGCTCAGGTTGAGCGCGCCGTTCATCGCCGCTTTCATTCCGCTCGTCCCGCTCGCTTCGTGCGGACGCCGCGGCGTGTTGAGCCACACGTCGACTCCGGTGACCATCGCGCGTGCGATGCGCATGTCGTAGTTCTCGATGAACACGACCTTGCCGGTGAACTCCGATTCGCGGCTCGCGTGCACGATCGATCGAATCAGCTCCTTTCCGCCCTTGTCTTGCGGGTGCGCTTTTCCCGCGAAAATCAGCTGCACGGGCCGCTTCGCATCGCCGAGCAGCTTCTGTACGCGCGCCGCGTCCGAGAAGAGAAGCGTCGCGCGTTTGTACGTCGCGAATCTTCGCGCGAAGCCGATCGTGAGCGCGTTCGGATCCAGGACTTCTTCGCACGCCGCGATCGCATCCGGTCCTTCGCCGCGGCGCTCCGCCGTGGCGCGAAGCCATTTTCGACAGAGCGTCACGAGACGATGGCGGCGATGCTCGTGCACTTGCCAGAGCTCCGCATCGGGAATGTCGCGCGCGCGCGACCAAATCGCCGCATCGTCGGGCGTCTCCGCCCAGCGCGGGCCGAAATATCGCGTGTAGAGTGCACCTTGTTGCGCCGACACCCACGACGTCGTGTGCACGCCGTTCGTGACGCTGCCGATCGGCACCTCGTGATCGGGCAGATCCGGCCAGAGCGGTTTGTACATCGAGCGCGAGACCTCGCCGTGCAGCGCGGAGACGCCGTTCGCGTGATCGCTGGCGTGAATCGCGAGGACGGGCATCGAGAACGAGCTCGTGCGATCGGTTGGATTCATACGACCCAGTGCGACGAGCTCGTCTTCCGTGATGCCGAGCGGCGCGCGATACGGCTCGAGGTAACGCTTCACGAGATCCGGCGTGAACGCATCGTTGCCGGCCGGCACCGGCGTGTGCGTCGTGAAAATATTCGCCGCCGACGCTGCTTCACGCGCGACGGCGAACGATGCGCCGCGATCGCGCATGTAACGAGCGATGCGCTCGAGCGCGAGGAACGCGGAGTGTCCTTCGTTCATGTGACAGACGGTGGGGCTCATGCCGACGGCTTCGAGCGCATGGACGCCGCCGATGCCGAGCATGATCTCCTGGCGCACGCGGAACTCTTGGTCGCCGCCGTAGAGCGGTCCGGTGATCGATCGATCTTCCGGCTTATTTTCCGAGAGATTCGCGTCGAGCAAGTAGAGCGGCACCCGTCCGACCTGCACCTTCCACAGCTGCGCGAGCACGGTGCGCTCGGGATACGTCACGCGGATGATGAGCCGCTTCTGTTCTTTGTCCGACTCTTTGGAAAAGACAGGAACGACGGGCAAGCGATGCCAATCGTTGATGGGATAGTTCTCCGCTTGCAGGCCGTCGTCGTTCAAGACTTGGCGAAAGTATCCTTCGGCATACGCGAGACCGATGCCGATGAGCGGCAGCCCGAGATCGCTCGCCGTCTTGAGGTGATCGCCGGCGAGGACGCCGAGACCGCCGGAATAGATCGGCAAAGATTCGTGCAGGCCATACTCCATCGAGAAGTAGGCGATCTTCGCGTGGCCCGCTTCGGGGAAGCGTCGCGCGAACCACCCCTTTTGCGACATGTACGTCGTGAACGTCGTATGCGCCGCATCGAGGTGGCTGAGGAACGCGTCGTCGCTCGCGAGCTCGTCGAGACGCTTCTGCGAGACGCGCGAGAGCAGCTCGATCGGATTGCCGTGCACCTCTTCCCAGAGATCGGCGTCGATGCGATTGAACATCTCGCGCGCGACCGGCGACCACGACCACCAGAGATTTTGCGCGATCACGCGGAGCCGCTCGAGCGAAGCAGGGAGACGTGGAACGACGGTGAAGCGACGAAGCGTCGGCGGCATGGCGGGGCAGCATAAATCACGTGCTCGGCCATCGGCGAGGCGTTTCGTAACTCAGTAATGAGTTACTAAATATTCTTCGAGGAATTAGCCTGATTTTACTGTCTTCGACGCTCGTCCATGGCAGACCGGTGCCCATGAACGATTCGCCGGAGACCGCTCCCTTCACGCCGCCGACATGGATGCGAAATGGGCACCTGCAGACGCTCGGCGCGTCGTTGCCGCTCTGGGCGCCGCCGCGAACGTTCACCGAAAACGAAGAGCGCATTCTCGTTCCCGTCGAAGAGGGATCCCTCGTCGCGCGCGCGTGGTGGCAGAAGGAGCGGCAGAAGGAGCGGCAGAAAGCGGACGCGCCGAAGACCGCCGTCATTCTGGTGCATGGCGTCGGCGGCGACGTCGGATCGCAGTACGTGATTCGCGCCGCGGTCGCCGTGCATCGCGCGGGCATGCACGCCGTGCGTCTGAATTTGCGAGGGGCAGGCGAGGGGCTGAAGACGGCGCCCACGCTCTATCACGCAGGTCTCACGGAAGATTTGCGGAGCACGGTCGACGTGCTGCTCGCGCGCCCGAACGTGTCGGATGTGGCCATCGTCGGATTTTCGCTCGGCGGCAACGTCACGTTGAAGCTCGCGGGGGAATGGGGAAGCGACGCGCCGAAGAAGATCCGCGCGATGGTCGCGATCTCACCGCCGCTCGATCTCGTGAGGACGTCGCGCGCGCTCGAGCGTCGCCGCTCCTTTCCGTACCGCCGCTACGTGCTGAAGAAGCTGCTCGAGACGGGCCGCGAATACGCGAAGCTCTATCCGGAGCGCGCGCGGTACGACGTCGCGAAGCTTTCGCGGGCGAAGCTGATTCGCGAGTACGACGAGCAAGTCGTCGCGCCCATGCACGGCTTCCAGAGCGCGGACGACTACTATCGAAAGATGAGCGCAGGCCTATTTTTGCCGCGGATCCAGATGCGCACGCTGCTCGTGCACGCGGAGGACGATCCGATGATCCCGCCCGACACGATGCGCCCTTCGCTCGAGAAGATCCCGAAATCGCTCACGGTGGATTGGACCAAACGCGGAGGTCACGTCGGCTGGTTCGGAGGATTCTCCGAGGACGGCTTCGTGCAGACGTACGCGATGAAGAAGTCGATTGCGTTCATCGAAAAAGTCTGACTCTCGGCGCGCGCGAATCACATTTCGGGCTTGGCCTCTTCGAGGACGACGTCGTTCGTGAGCTTGCCGATGCCCTCGATCTCGAGCTCGATCACGTCCTTCGGTTTCATCCACAAGTTGTCGGTGATCTTCGATCCGTTCAATTCGAGGAGGCACCCGGTGCCGCACGTGCCCGATCCGATCACGTCGCCCGGATAGAGCGTCACGCCGTAGCTCGCGCGCTCCATGATCTGCGCGAACGTCCAATTCATGTCCTTCACGTTTCCGCGCGAGAGCTCCTTGCCGTTCAAGCGTGCCGTCATCGCGAGATCGAATTGATTTCCGTTCGGCGTCTTCTTCGTTTTCGCCGCGAGCTCGTCCATCGTCACGAGCACGGGCCCGAGCGCGGTCGCGAAATCTTTTCCCTTCGCCGGTCCGAGATTCAGCTTCATCTCCTCCATCTGCAGCGTGCGCGCCGAAAAATCGTTCATGATCGTCATCCCGAAGATCATCTCGTCGGCGCGATTCGCGGGGATATTTCGCCCTGTTTTGCCGATCACGATCGCGGCTTCGAGCTCGAAATCGAGCTTCTCCAAATGCCGCGGCAAGACCCGCAGCGCGCCCGGACCGACCACGGCCTGGTGGTTCGTGAAATAGAAAACCGGAAACTGATCGAACTCCGGAATCATCTCGAGCCCGCGATTGCGCCGCGCCGTCTCGACGTGCTGGCGAAACGCGTAGCCGTCGCGCATCGAGGTCGGCCGCGGCAACGGCGAAAGGAGCGCAACGTTCGCGAGCGCGTGGACCGCACCGACCGGCGCCTGCCCCTTCGTGTGCGCAGCGATCGCCTCGCGCATGGCTTCCTTGGCGAGGTCTCCACCTTCGATGAGACGGAGCAAGCTCGACGCGTCGACTTTTTTCGTGCCCGCCTCGATCGCTGCCGTCAGATCCAAGACGCGGTCGCCTTCGACCAAAGCGCCGGGAATTTCGGTATTTCGTGAATCGCTGAGCGCGACAAAGGTGACGAGCTTCATGCCCGCTTACTACCATGGCGCGAATGGCTTGGGGCTGGCTCTCGCTTCCGAAAGGCGCGCTGGAGGTCGTGCGCGAAATCGCGCGTCACGTGCTGAGGAGGCCGGTCGTGGGAATCTGCGCGGCGTGCCGTACGAAGGACGGCAAGTGGCTCTTCGTGCGACGCGCCGACACGGGAACGTGGTGCATGCCCGGCGGCACGCTCGAATGGGGCGAGACGCTCGCGCCTGCGCTCGCTCGCGAGCTCGACGAGGAAGCGGGGATCGATCACGCGAAGCTCGAACGGATCGTCGGCGTCTACTCACGCCCCGATCGCGACATCCGCTTTCACGCGGTGACGGTCGTCGTCGTCATGGAGATCGACGCACCCACACGTCCTCCGAAGAACCCGCTCGAGATCCGCGAGGTGCGCTTGTTCGACGAAAAGGACGCGCCCTTGCCGCTCGCGATGGGGTTCGACGACATCTGGCAGGACGTGCTTGCCGAAAAGGCGCCGGTCCTCGAATAGCCTTTAAAATAAGGCGATTCGAAGAGAGATCTTTCTCGAAGCCGGCCCGTACAATAGGGCCGGGACCATGGAGAGAATCGGCGAATACCTAGTCGTTCGGATGCTCGGCGAAGGTGGCATGGGGAAGGTCTACGAGGCCGAGGAGCGGCTCTCGAAACGCAAGGTCGCGCTCAAGGTGCTGCGGCCCGAGCTCACGAAGAGCGAGGACGGTCGTCGCCTCTTCTTGAACGAGATGCAGATCCTCGCGCATCTCGAGCATCCGAACGTGGTGCGCAGCCTCGCCTCGTTCGAAGCCGACGATCAGCTGGTCATGGTGCTCGAATATTTGAAAGGCAAGACGCTGCGCGAGGAGCTGAACGCGCGCGGGAAGCTACCGTGGAACGAAGCGGTCGAGATCATCGCGAAGATGGCGGGCGGCCTCGAGGTCGCGCACGCGCAGGAGCCGCCGATCATCCATCGCGATCTCAAACCGGAGAACGTGATGCTCACGGAGGGCGACGCGGGTGCGCCGGCCGGCCTCAAGGTCATGGACTTCGGGATCGCGAAGGTGCTCGCGGCCGCGCACGCGACGAACACGCAGAGCATCGGCACGCTCCAGTACATGAGCCCCGAGCAAATCGATGCGCGCACGATCGACGCGCGCAGCGATCTCTATTCGCTCGGTCTCATTTTTTACGAGCTTTTGGCGGGAAAGCCGCCGTTTTCGTCGGCGTCTCCGCGCGAGCTCTTGAACATGCAATGCACGGCGTCGCCGGCGGAGCTCGATGACGACATGCGGCGAGGGCTTCCGCGCGGCGTCGAAAATCTCTTGTTCCAGCTGCTCGAGAAGAATCCCGACGCACGTCCGGAGAGCGCGGCGGCGATCGTCGAGGCGCTCTCGCCGTTTCTGTCGGCCTCGACGGGCGACAAACGCGTCACGACGGGGCATGGTCGGAAGGCGAAGACCGAGACCGCGACCGAGACCGAGGCGAGCGCGGACGACGAGACCGAGGAAGAAGAACAGACGGCGAAGCCCGGCGTGCGATCGGGCGACACGCTCCATTCGACACCGAAACCGAAGCCGAAGAAGAAGGTGGCGCCTCGCCCGAACGACACCGTTGCGCTCGTCGAAAAAGCGACCATCGAACGCGAGCTCTCGACCGGCCGCGCGCTCGTTTTGATCGCGGGTCTTTCGATCCTCGCCGGTGTCGCGACGTACATGGTTCGCGCGCACGCGCGTCGGAGCGCCGATTCGAGCGCGGTCGTCACGGCCACCGCCGAAACGACGACGTCGACCGACACCACGGGGGCGCGCTAGCGACGAGCCTTGAATCTCGAGCCGTGCGATCTCGAAGCGGAAGAAGAGCTCGAGCGCGTCGGTCGGGCGCGCCTCTTTCGTTCGAGCGACAAAAATAGCGAAATTTGGCGGTTTTCGCGCGAGGACGAGCGCCCGGCGAAACGTCTGCTCGACCTCGGTGCGGCACGCATCGGCGGATTTTCGCGCGGCGGGATCGACGAGGCCGGCGTGTGGCTCGTTCGAAAAACGATCACGTCTGCGCGCGGCGATCGCGGGACGCGACCTTGGCGCGAGGTGCTCGGCATCGTGCATGCGCTCGCGGAGGCTCTTCATGCCTGCGAGTCGCGCGGCCTCCTTCCGGGACCGCTGCGCTGGTCGGAGCTCTCGCTCGATCCGCCGTGCATCGCCGCAGAATCTCTCGTGCGTGCGATCGCGGGTGCGTCGTCGTCCGACGCGCGCGCGAGCTCCGAGCCGTCGCTCAAATGGACACCGCCGGAGCAAGCCGCGGGCGCGGCGTGGGATGGCGCCGCGAATCGATACGTGCTCGGGCTCGTCGCGTACCGACTGATCTCCGGTGGTCATCCTTTCGAAGGCGGCGGGCTTCGTCATGCTGCGCAAGCGCAAGCATCGAGCGAGCCGGCGCCGTTC